>CALCOR010000132.1 GCA_937897085.1 uncultured euryarchaeote
AACGACCTGTTCGAGTTCGCAGTGGTCACCTTGATCGGCCCGACATGCGCCTTCCTGGCGGCAGTGTCGATCTACTGGGTGAAGGTAGCACCGCGGCTGGCCGAACCCGAGGAGCCTGTTCCTGAGACCGCAGAGATGGAGATGGGCGACATGGTTCGAGCAGGACTGCCATTCCTGCTCGCATCGGCGGCGTTGGTGGTCAACGTGCGTGTCGAGAAGCTGCTGCTCGGTCTGATGGCCACTCCCGAGGACGTGGCGGTGTTCCAGATCGCATGGCTCGGATTCATCGCCGGTTACGGGCCAATCCTGTCACTGCGTGCCGTGCTGCTCTCGTGGTTCGGAGAGGTGCGCGACGATCTGGAGCGGTTGGCTCATCGCTACAAGCGGGCGTTATTCGCCTGTGCAATCCTCTGTCCTGTAGGTAGCTTGATCGCGCTCGGAGGCGGACCGTTCGCCTTCGAGGCACTGTTTCCCGAGTATGCCGAGGATGTGAAGAGACCATTCTACGGGCTGATGCTGGTCTGGCTGTTCCAAGCGATGGCCAGCCCGTCGCTCGCCATCATCCAGGTCGGAAAGCGACCGTGGAACTACACCCGTATCCTGTGGGCGGGCATCGTCATCGACATCCTGCTCTGTCTCTGGTTGATTCCGACCCAATCGAACCCGGTGGTAGGTGCTGTCGGCGCGGCATGCCTCGCATCGCTGTTCGTGCTCGCGGTCTCGTTCGCTGGGTCCGCCAAGAGGGAATTGAAGCCCGCGGCCGAGTGAAGCGGCTCAAGCGCCTTCGGCGAGCATCTGCTGCAACTCACCGGATTCGAACATCTCGAGGGCGAGGTCGGATCCGCCGATGAGCTCACCGTGCACGTAGCACTGCGGCATAGTGGGGAAGTCGGACCACTCGCAGACGGCGGGAATGGCGCGCGGGTCGGACAGGATGTCCACCGATACGAATGACTCCTCCAGTTGCTGATAGACCGTCGAGGCGCGGGCTGAAAAGCCACACTGCGGCTGTTCAGGTGTCCCCTTCATGAACAGCACCAGTCGGTTGGCGTTCACCAGTTCATGCAGTTCTTCTGGGGTCCAGTTGAATTCACTCATCAGCTCACCTCACTCCTCGCCGGGTCTGCGCACGTGTATACCCACGAAATCATCCTGTTGGTGGGGGTGGAATGACTGGTCCCCCTCATTCTCGGCCGCTTGTTCGGGTGTCCAGCACTTCAGATCGAGCGCGTGCACGACGTTTCCCTCGATGTACTGCTTGAAGTGCGACAGGATGGGACGCTGACGCGGCAAGGGGCGCATACCCTCGAAGGAGGAGTCGACCACCTTGACGAACCAGTGGTCTCCGTTTCCCGTCAGGTCGGTGCACTCGATCTTAGCATCCGGGTAGACCTGCCTCACCTCGGCCTCGACCCAAGCTGCATCGACCATCAGCACACCTCGGACTGCGTCCGGCTGCTGGGGGCTTTCAACCCTCGTTCGCACGGACGCTGACTATTCTGACAACGCAACATCGAACTCCGCGAGGTTCTCGGCGATTGTCCCCTTGTCGTTGATGAGGCCCGAGCCAACCACGGACACCTCGATGCCCCAGTCGCGCACCAGCGCGATGTTGTGTGATTTGATGCCGCCGTCGATCATCAACTTGCATGGACGACCGCCCGCGGAGATCTGGTCGTCGATGGCTGCTCGCAATGCGCGCACCTTAGCCTCGACTTCGGGCATGAATGACTGGCCCCCTTTGCCTGGGACGACCGACATCACCAGCACGAGATCGAGGTCGGGGAGCAACGGCAGGACATCATCGATGGAAGTGGCGGGGTTGAACACCAAGCCTGCCTGACAGTCTGCACCATGCAACTTCTTGATGAGCGCCGGGAAGTCGGCGACCGCTTCGATGTGGGGGATGACGAGGTCGACGCCGGCGGCCACGTACTGATCCCAGTTATCCTCGGCGTTGGTCACCATCAGATGGCAGTCGATGAACACGTCATCACCGAGTCGGTCACGAATAGAACGGACCACGGCAGGCCCGAAAGTGATCGTCTTGTTCACGACCCAGTTGCCATCCATCACGTCGAGATGGATCCACTCTATGCCTGCAGCGACGGCCTCATCGAGGGTCTCACCCAACCGACAGAAATCGGCGGTCAGGATGCTCGGGCAGATGATCACGCGCTCACTCCCCTGACATGGCCCAGAGCCCCCCGGTTCTCAAGCATTGCATACCACCACGCACCTTGGATGCGCTGATTCTCGACGGCAGGTTGATAGGACTGCTTGACAGGGTTCAGCGTCTGCGGAGAGATGGACATGGCTGGTGGAATTCTAGAGACTTCGGATGCGACTTTTGATGATGTGACAGGGGCCGAGGGATGGGTGCTGGTGGACTTCTGGGCGCCGTGGTGCGGACCGTGCAAGGCGATTGCCCCGGTGCTCGAGCAACTGGTGGCCGAGAGAGACGATCTGACGATCGCCAAGGTGAACGTGGACAACAATCCCACCTCACCCGGACGCTTCGGAGTGCGCGGCATCCCGACCCTCGTGCTGTTCAACGACGGGAAGGTGGTCGACCAGATGACCGGCGCCAAGAGCAAGGACGGATTCGACGACTGGCTCGACAGGCACATGTCCTGATTTGCGTTGTGCGCAACGACAGGGTCCTCAGGCTTCGAGGGCGGCCTCGAGCTTCGCCTTGCGCTCGTCCAT
>CALCOR010000133.1 GCA_937897085.1 uncultured euryarchaeote
ATGTGCCGCTGCCGCATGCAGGCAGGCGAGCGAGGCACCGAGCATGGCGTTGGCGCCGAGACTGGACTTGTTCGGGGTCCCGTCAAGTTCGAGCAGAACCTGATCTATCTGCTGCTGGTCAGCCACCGGCATGCTGACCAGCGCATCGCGGATCTGGGTGTTGACGTTGGCAACCGCTCCCAGAACCCCTTTGCCACTGAAGAGAGACTCGTCGCCGTCGCGCAGTTCCAGGGACTCATGCTGTCCGGTCGAAGCGCCACTCGGCACGATCGCCCTGCCGCCGGCTCCACCCACCAAACTACACTCGACCTCAATGGTGGGATTACCGCGGCTGTCGAGCACCTGCCGTGCCCGCAGTTCGGATATCTCGCTGCTCGCCATCGTCTCCCACTCAGAGTGAACTGCTCGCCGGGGTCATTCGACGTTGTGGCGGCCACCTCAGCCATTCAGCCAGCCGAGCCAGCGTGCTGCCTCGCGCTGCGCAGCAGGAATTTCGTGTTCTTGATGACACTCAAGGATGAAACAGAGTTCCTCCTCGCGCGGGGAAATCGAGAACAGTTCCACGGAAAAAACCACGCCATCAGGCGCGGCCTCATCTCCGTTCCTGTGGTCGTCGACGAAGCAGTGCACCATGCTCTTCGGGTAGTGCTGCAATCTTCCAGTCTGTGGGTGACAGGCGACGATACTTGCGTCGAGGAACAGGATTGACGAGCCATCTCTGGGATTGGTGGTGTGCCCGTTGATGGAACATCCTTCGAGCAGCGTGGCAACATCGACGTTGTACCACAAGAGATGATCCTTGCAGACACTGAGGTCAGCGATGTCGTCGAGGAACTCCTGAACGCGCAGTTGACCCTGGGCCTTCTGCGCTGACACCATCAAGCGGTTCGACCAATCCGGCTCATATGAACCATGTGGAATTTTTTTCGGCATCTTCAGTTTCATTCGGTGAGGCCCCAAAGCGGTGATTTGCACGGCTGTCCTTTGATTCGCTCAACGGGGATATTTTACGGGATTCGTGGATGTTTTACCGGTATCGGGGGCGAAACAGCACTGATGTTGATGTAGACCGGATGAGAACAGGTTTGAAATAGGATACGTGGAGGAGATGAAACATGGGTGTAGACGAGACTGACCGCGCGCTGCTGAACAGACTGCGAGAGAACGGACGTATGTCCTGTGTCGACCTCGCTGGGGAAGTCGGAGTGTCAGAGCGAACCGTGCGCACCCGCATGAAAAAACTCGAGGAAGGCACCATCCAGCGCTACACGATCATCGAGCGTGGCATCGGGTTGTCGGCACTCGTACGCATCAAGCTCGGGCCGGGAACCGAAGTCGGCACGCTCGCTGGTGAGATCGCCACATGGAGTGGTGTGCTCACCTGTTACGAGGTGGGTGGTGGACTTGACTGCGACCTGCTGCTCGTCGTCGCCGTTGATGATACTCAATCACTCAGGGAGTTGCTCGACCGCATCTGGCTGACCGCTCCGGAAGCGGCGGTTGTCGAGACGCACACGACGCTCGTCATCGAACAATACTGAAGGTCTGCTGTAGGTGTTCACACCCACTTGACCGAGCACCCAATCGACTCGGTGCGCGAGCGGGTCACCTCTCCGCCCGCAACGTGCTCCTCGAGGGCGTC
>CALCOR010000134.1 GCA_937897085.1 uncultured euryarchaeote
ACGGTTGAAGGTGGTCTCGTAACGCCCTTGCAGGTGGACGCCATGGATGATCGGCGACGACGAACCCGTAGGCTGATCCAACTTAATCTTCAGGCGCAGGGACGGATGTGCCTCCCAGTCGATCGCACCGAGGTCGATTGAGTCGCCGCTGAATCCTGAGAAACCAGCAATCGGCTGTCTAGTGACTCCGTCGATAACCGACCACAGCATCGAGGAGCCGCTTGGAACCGTAGCGTCGATGCTCATGATGCCGTACGGCCCTGGAGTCGTCATCTGCGGTCCAACAGCACCTGGACCGAACGCTGCCGATGTCCAATTTGCACCCGTCCCGATAGACCCCCCTGCGCGCGGCTTGAACTCGATGTCGTCCAGGTTCCAGCCGGTGTAGGTGACGCTGCCATCCGTAGTCCCTAAACCGAATCTGACGCGCAGGTCGGGATTGTTCTGCACATGGTTGGTGATGTCGTGGGTCTGCTGGGAGAAGGATTGCTCGTTGATCGAGCCGCCATTGTGGGTCCAGACTCTCGACCATGATCCCTGTGCATTCTTGACGTCGATGTAAGCGTGGTCGTAGTAGTAGTACTCGATTCCCAGTCTCCTCCAGAACTTCAGGTCCCAATTACCACTGCACGCCGTGCAGTCAACCGTAGGCGAAGTGGCCCAGTAGGGCCCGCCCAGACGGTTCGGGTAGTTGCCGTTGTAAGTGTAGATCGCCTTCGTGCCACTGTGCACACCGTTTGTCTGGCCAATGGAACTGTCGTATCCCCGTGCCCAGCCTGCGCTGCTGGACAACGACCACCCATGGTTGCTCCCTTCGAAGTCCCACTTCACCGCCCTCGGGAGCACCCTCAATCCGTCGCTCTTGTTGATGTCGACGCGGTCGAGAACCGCTCCCGTCAGGTTCCAGTGCTGCGCCGTGGTCCACGACAAAGCGTCGGAGCGGGCATAGATCAACGGTTCCAGTGTGAGGTTGAGTGCGGTAACAGCCTGATTGAGCGGAACCTCCAGTTGCAGGCTGTTCGAAGTGCCGTTGGGTTGCGTCGTCACGGACACCATCTGCGGGCTGTTGACCGAGGTGCGCAACGGTTGTGTCAGAACTTCCGAACTCGAGTGGTCAACAGCGGGTGCGAGGGCTGCCATCCACGATGAGAGAACGAACAACAACAGGATGAAGACCGCGGGAATCGCATGGCGCACGCTACGCTCCATGACGGCTCTCACTACCCACTACGATTGTCAATCTATCGCCGTAACGCGAAGCGTTGCCGCGTGCCCGCGTCGCGCACGCGAGGGATAAATCGGGCATAATTTCTTGATAATGCGGCGGCAAACCATATGCAGCAAGGACCGGTAGCGGCAGGCGATGAGCGACGGAGTCAACGCTGCCAAGCAGGCGGCAGGCATCGCCTCATGCGACTTCGTCACGAGTGGAATGAGAGTCGGCCTCGGCACTGGCTCGACCGTGCGCTATACAGTGCTCGAACTCGGCCGCAGGATGGCAGAGGAGGGCCTCGAGATCGAAGGCGTTCCGACCAGCGAGGCGACCGCAGCACTCGCCCGCGAACTGGGGATTCCCCTGCTCGAGTGGCATCAGGTGAGCGAACTGCATGTGACCATCGACGGGGCGGACGAGTTCGACCCCGGATTCAACCTCATCAAGGGAGGGGGGGGTGCGCTCACTCGAGAGAAGATTGTGGCTCAGGCATCGGCTGCGATGGTGGTGGTCACCGACCCTTCCAAACAGGTCACCAAATTGGGTTCTTTCCCCCTTCCTGTTGAGGTGTTGCAGTTCGGCTGGGAGGTCACCGCACGGCACCTTGGCCTACTCTGCCCCGGAGAGGTGTCGAGACGGGGTGGTGATGAGCCATACTTGACCGACAATGGCGGCTACATCCTCGACTGTCATTTCGGAGCAACCATAGTCGACCCAGCGGGATTGGAGACCGACGTGCGCGGCATCGCTGGAGTGGTGGAGGCAGGTCTGTTCACCGGGATGGCGGACGCGATTGTCATCGGCTCGTCCGCTGGTGTTGAACTACTGTTGAAACCGGGCGGTAGACTAGGACGATGAGAACTCGTCGTTGCGGTCAAATAGGGGATGCGTTCCCGTCGGGGTGGGCCATTAGCTTAGTCAGGTAGAGCGACGGACTCTTAATCCGTAGGCCGCGGGTTCGAACCCCGTATGGCCCGTCACATTCCTAGAATCGTGAGTTGTTCTCAGATGATCTCTGTTCCAGCCTCACCGCGCAGCGCGGCGAACGCCTCTCCTGGCTGGCAGAGCACCACCTGTATCTCTGGGTTGGCGGACTTGGCTGACAGCATGGCGCTGACCTTCGGGCCCATGCTCCCAGGTGGGAACTGACCCGATTCCATGTGCTGCTCGGCTTCACTGCGGCTGATTTCCCTGAGGGTGCGCTCAGACTCTTCGCCGAAGTCGAGGCGAAGCGCATCGATGGCGGTGCTGATGACGAGCATGTCGGCTGCAAGCGACGTCGCCAGCAGAGCTGACACTCTGTCTTTGTCGATGACCGCATCGACGCCACGATGGCCATCGCCGTGCTGGACCACTGGAATGCCGCCGCCGCCTGCACACAGCACCACAGCACCGGCTCCCAGCAGCGCAGCGATGGCATCGTCGTCGACTATCGAAAGCGGTACGGGCGAGGCGACCACACGCCGCGGACCTTTGGCGGTCACCCCGATCTGCCATTCCTTCGGTACCGCATCCAGATCATCGATTAGTGGCCCAATCGGTTTCGTAGGACTGGCGAAGGCCGGGTCATCTGGATCAACCTCGACGCGAGTGAGCAGCGTGGCCACCTGTTCGTGCCGTCCTCGCTCTCGGAGGACGTAGTCGAGACGCGTTGCTATCTCATGGCCGAGCGTGCCCTGGGTCGCCGCCACCCAGTGGTCGAGTCCTTCAGGCGGAGGAGCGGATTCACCATCGTCTCGACGCCGGTCGAACAGCGCCTCCTCCATCAGTAGCATCTCACCGACCTGTGGGCCGTTTCCGTGGGTGATGACCACACGTGTACCGGCTTCGAGCAGGTCGACCACGTCGCTCAGCACGGCATCCATGGCCGCGGCGGCAGCGGCACTGGCTTCACCACCCACCAGCGCCGGGTCAGAGAGGGCGTTTCCACCGATGGCATAGACCGCCAGCCGGTGCCTTGTCTTGGTCGGTATGTCGGACATCGATAGCCTCCGGAGGGGGTATTCGAGCCGGCGTGCGGCCATCAATGTATTCAGTCGGGCTTGGGTCTCGCTTGAAATGGGCGGAGCCGCTGGGCGCCGTCAAAGGTGACTCAGATGGTCAAGACGCACTGGATTGGAGCGGTTCAGGCCGGTGAGCACGACGGTGCCGAAGTCGAGTTGAAAGGATGGGTGCACCGCACGCGAGGCTCGAACAAGATCTGGTTCGTTGTGCTGCGCGATTCCACCGGGCACATCCAGTGCGTCATCAAGCGCGAGACGGTCGGCGACGAGACCTTCGATGCTCTCAGTGGATCTCTGATTGAGACCAGCGTATCGCTTAATGGAACAGTCAACGCTGACGAGCGGGCCCCCGGTGGACATGAACTCGTCGTCAGCGGAGGTGAGGTTGTCGGTCCGGTGAACCCAGACAATCCCTTCCCGATCACCGAGAGTTCGATGTCCGAGGCGGATGGCGGCGAGACTGAGTTCCTGCTCGACAACCGTCATCTCTACCTGCGCACGCAGCGGATGACGACTATGCTCAAGTTGCGTTCAAGCGTGTTCGGGGCCATACACTCCTACTTCCGGGACCTCGACTTCGTCGAATACCAGGCGCCCTGCTTCGTCGCCGGCGCGGTCGAGGGGGGGAGCACCCTGTTCGAGGTACCCTACTTCGGACGCAAGGCATACCTCACCCAGTCGTGGCAACTCTACGCCGAAGCGGCGATGCCCGCACTCGAACGGCTCTACACCATCGCCCC
>CALCOR010000135.1 GCA_937897085.1 uncultured euryarchaeote
AAATACGTCCGGGAACATTCGCTTGGCTTGGAAGGCGTAGGGAAGATGCACAATGATACGCGACCACTGTTCAGTGAGCGGATCATCGGCCTTGGGATTCCAGCGACCGCTAGACTTGGCCTGACTCTGGAAATCGCCGAACGCGGTCTTCACTGCCTCTTGGTAGCAACTGTTGGAGTACTGGCCGTCGAACACAGGCTCGTCGCGGTGGATGTGCACCGTCTCCTCTCCGTGAGAGAAGATTCCCAGCCTACGCACGGTAGATTCGGGCAGATGCTTGACCATTCGCTCCGCCATCCCATCCTTGATGTTCTGGCCGGTCTCCCTGGCCAGTTGCAGCACGTGCTGGATGACCGACGTGATCGAGACCTCGCGGCGGGGTTTGAAGAAGTCGTGCACGGGGGTGGTCGATACCCCCCAGAGGTCTGGAATGGAGATTAGGCGCGGGTTGTGGCGCACGAGCAGCGCCCCACCTCCAGCGCCCTGAGTGTACTCGCCGGTCGATTCAAGGTCGTACTTGGCGTTGTCACTGAAGACTACGATTCCAATCCTGTCCGCTTCCTCGCCACCGCGGGCAACCCAGTCGAGCGTGTTGTGCAGAGCGTCGACTGCACCGATGCAGGCGAAGGTCATGTCAACGACGTCGCAGTTGAGAAAGCAGTCATTGCCGTACTTCTGCTGGTAGCGCTGGTTCAGCATGTCGAGGATGTAGGTCGCCGTCGGCTTCGAGCCGTCGAGTGCGCTCTCGGTTCCGAGATACATCCTGCCTATTTTTCTCGGGTCGAGTCCGTTGCGATCGATCAGGCGAGTCGCGGCGTTGGCACCCATCGTCGCGGTGTCCTCGTGGGCGTCGGGAACAGACATGGCTGAGAGGCCAAGCCCCTTGTTCAGTTTCCCGTAGTCAGCGCCGCGCATGGCAGCGAAATCCTTCATGTCGAAGTAGATTCGCGGGAAGTGAATCGAGATGTCGTCTATGCCTACTTCCATGGGTCTCTCCTTCTCGGCTGCGCAGGGTTTGTTTTAGAATCCTGTCCCGTACGGATGTGTGTTCCGACCCAATTGAACGTGCGCTTCACATGTGCGGGCCGATGACATACGGTGTTCGGAGTAAGTGGTCGCTGACTCAATCACTGGTGATCTCTGTCACCGAGTTCAGCAGTTCGGGTGCCGCAGCGAAGTGTTCAGCGAGTGGCGCGAGCAGTCCAGAGAGCGCATCAGCGACGGCGAGTTTGTAGTCGAGAGGATGCACGTCACCTGCTGCGAGCACCTTCCTCAGCGCGGCGAGGTCATCCCAGGTGGAGGGTTCCCCATACTTCGGGTCAGGGGTGATGTTGAGGCACCCGATTTGAGGTAGGATGATCTGCTCAACGAGTTCGTGTACGGGTGATTCTGGATCTTCTGGATCCAGATATGCCTTGCGGAGTTTCCCACGGAGTTCGTCGGGCTCATCGTGCAGCAGCACCGCCCCCTCCGGATCGGATTTCGACATCTTGTGGTCGAATGATTCCATCCGCGCACCGCTCGCCTTGAGACTGGAGATAATCGGGGTATGCACGCAGGTCGCCTTCGTCCAACCGAATCTGTCAGCGACATCGCGCATGTACATGTGCGCCTTGCGCTGGTCCATGCCTCCGAGGGCGATATCGATGTGCATCTCGAAGATGTCCGCCGCCTGCATCGCGGGGTAGAAGAATTTCGAGGTGTCGTCGTCGGCCGCATCCTCACCGCGTCCCATGATGCTGAACGTTCTGCGCACCCGGGCAAGACTCATGTTCTTTGAACATCGGAGCACCGTCGCCCAGTAGTCTCCTGAATCCATGAGTTCGCTGGCATACAGGAAGCGCAGTTCACCGGGGCCTTCTCCCTCTGCAGGGTTTCCGAGCAGGACTCGGAAAATCTCCTCCATGTAGCGGGCCGTTATGCGGATCTTGTCCATGTCTCCGCCGAACTTGTCGTTCACCCAAGCGTGCCAGTCAGCGAGGAAGATGAGTACGTTGGCTCCGGAATCGAGCATTCTCCTGAGGGTCAGTGCTTGGACGAGCCAGCCGATGTGTGCTTTCCCGCTCGGCTCGTAGCCGACGTAGCAGCGCAGCACACCGTCGCCGGCGTGCGACTCGCCGCTCGCCATCGCAGAAACCAGATGGTCGAGTCCGACCACCTCTTCCACACCGGGCAGCATCCAGGCGATTCGTGCCCTGTCCGAGTCGCCAAGACTCGAGAAATCGGTGTTCGGAGCGTGAGCGTTGAGCAGGTCTTCGACTGCCTCCACGCTCAGGTCACCCGGCCCGGCCATCAGCGTCCCCTCCGCTCATCAGGGTTAGAGGTTGGGTCAGCCTTCGAGCAGTTTAGCGAGTTTCTTCGCCCTGCCATCGGCACGGGTGAAGTCACCTCTCTCGAGCGCTTCCTCGATTTCAGTGATGTATCCTTCAGCTTCAGCCCTGGTTTCGCTTGTCAATGAGGTCGAGATTCCCATGAATTGGCGCGCCTGTCTCACTCCAGACATGGCCTTGACCCGCTTCTTGGCGAACTCCTTCGCCTTGTCTCCTCGCTTCTTTGCATCGTATCCTGTGGCGGCATCGAGGAAAGAGGACCAGCGCCGGCGCGATTCCATCGCCTGCTCGCGCCCATCTTCCTGTTCGAGGAAATCGGACAGTTCGTCGCCCTTCATCTGCTGCACATCGACGTGCAAGGTGCCATCAGATCCGTATTCCCCAGAAACGAGAGACAGGATTCCGAAACGACCCTCGAATCCACCGTCTCCGCTGACCTTCACTTCTGCGAAGTGTTCCCGAGCCAACTTGATGAGGCCTCCGTCCGCGTTGATCTGCTTCATCAGTCCACGCTTGACGTGAAAGCGCTCCATGAACACGGTCGGGCACCGCGCGTGGTTCAAACTTTCTCTCGGCGAGACTCGATGCAACATCCCCAACACGGAACCGCGAAGGGATAAGACGGTCCCCCCGCTCGACCCGCCCATGGGAGGCCGGTCTCGCCCACTGTTGGTCGCCGCAGTGCTGCTGCTGTTGCTGCTCCCCACGCCGGCGCTGGCGCACAATGAGGTGGTCGAACTCACACACATCCGCATCATCGAGCTGCGCGACATCGGCATCGAGGAGTCAGCACTCTCGCCGGACGGTAGTGACGTGCTGCTGGTGGGATTGGAGGGTTGGGCACATCTTCTGGACGCGGTCGACCCGAATGTCGAGGTGGAGTTGAACAGCAATGACGAGGATGACCTGCGCGATGTGGATTGGCACCCGCGCGGGAACACCGCCCTGATAGTGGGCGATTCGGGAACGATGCTGCGCTACGCCCGAGAGGACCACTCGGTCACCCATGTCTCTGGATCTGCTGGAGCGCTGTACGGCCAGGACCTGTCGGCCGTCTCCTGGGATGGCCCGGGCAACTGGGCGTACCTCGGAGGGCCGGGGGGACTGCTGATGCGCTATCGGGAGAATGGGACCACCGGCTTGGGTGAGTTCCACGCCCTCGAAGGTTCACGCAGCAGTGACATCACCGCAATCGACTGCCATGCGGTGATGCATTCTCACTGTGCGGTGAGCACGCGCTCTGATGGTCTGGCGCTTATCGACGTCAATCACACCGTGCATTGGCTACCCACCTCGGACGGTACCGACTGGGCCGATGTCATCTGCCCCAGCGCGGAAGTCGATCGCTGTGTGGCGGTAGGCCGCGACCAGACGGTCGGGGTCGTTCTGCTCGATGTGAACGACGCTGGCAACAGCGAATTCCATTCGAAGCGGGTGGAGACCACGGGCCAGTTCACGGGGGTGCAGGTGCGCGATGGGAATTCGCTGCTTCTGACAACCGCTCCACTGGGCTACGTCGACTGGATGGTTGAGGACGGGAGTGACCAGTTGGGCCAGGCGTATCCGTGGATCGACAATGATCACGTGGGAGATGAGGGTGCGCTCGTGCTGTTACGCAACCAGCGCATCATCGGCGGCTGGTCGGCTACGAGCGAGACCGGCTTTGGCATCACGTCGTACGGAACCGTCTTCCGCTACGCACCGCCATCTGACCCACTCTCGGACAAGCTTGGCTCTGCGATTGCGCCAATGCTGGTCATCGTCGCTGTTCCAGGAGTCGTGCTCGGCCTGATCTACATGAGTTCGCCCAAATTGCAGAAGTGGTACATGGACCGCCGTAAGGCAAAGCATCAGGCGAAAGTGGACGCGTCCAAGGCTGCTGAAAAGGAGCGGGCAGGCCGTAAGAAGCGCGGCTGACCCGCCCAACATCTTCATCAGCGAGCGGCATCCCCGCGCACACGAAAGGTGACTTAGATGACGTATGAGGGCGTTGATTTCTACGACATCGAGTCCGAGTTGAGCGATGAGGAGAAGATGGTCCGCGACATGGC
>CALCOR010000136.1 GCA_937897085.1 uncultured euryarchaeote
CCCTTGAGATCTATGAGGTCACCCGAGAGATGTACAAGAGAACGGTGACCATGATATCCCACACTCAGAAGGTCGGGGCACACTTGGACAAAGCAGGCAAGGCGTACAACGAAGCGATGAGATCCTATGAATCTCGGATTCTTCCCCATGGGAGAAAGTTGGAGGAACTGAAAGTATCCGAAACTCTGCAATCGACACTTCCTGAACCCGACGAGGTGAAGAATCTACCCGAAGTATTCGTCGAAGCCGAGGAAGAAGAGTGAACGGCTAAGTGTCATGGTCACCGCCCGAAAGTCATGGTCTGGTCAGGCTTGACAGTGGGTGTGACCGGTGGCGCCGGATTCATCGGCTCGCATCTGGTCGATCGACTTCTCTCAGAGGGCGCCTCGGTCGTCGTGTTGGATGTATGCTCCTCCGAGAAGGCGGCACAGGTTCCTGATTCAGCTCGCCTCGTCATAGGAAGCATTGCCGACCCCGATGCCCGTAGAGAGGCACTCTCCGATTGTGACGCAATCTTCCATCTGGCTGCAATCGCCTCCGTGGTTCTTTGCGAGGAGGACTCGGAACTATCCGCATCGGTCAACCGTCAAGCATCGCTCGACCTGCTCGCAGAGGCGGGCATCAGTGGCGTTGGCGCGTTCGTGTTCGCCAGCAGCGCCGCCATCTACGGCGAGCCGCAGCACCTTCCGATTACAGAGTCCCACCCGATCACACCGCTGGCCACCTACGGAGCTGACAAGGCGGCGGTCGACGAGGCGATCACCACTCTGGGTCTCGAGGAAGTGCCAGCCACCGCGTTGCGCTTCTTCAACGTCTACGGGCCCGGCCAGGACCCATCTTCCCCCTACAGCGGCGTGGTCTCCATCTTCACCCAGCGAGCGAGTTCCGGCGAGGGCGTGACCATCTTCGGCGACGGGCTGCAGACCCGCGACTTCGTACACGTGTCCGACGTGGTTTCCGCCATGATGACCGCTGGAGAGTCCCTGCTCACCCACAGCACCGCTTCACCTGCACACGCCACGCCGTTCAACGTCTGTAGCGGAGAGACCGTCACTCTGCTGGATGTGGTCGCCACGCTCGACGCCATCACTCAACAACCGATGGATGTCACCCACGCGCCCGCTCGAGATGGAGAGATCCGCGACAGTTTCGGCGACCCGTCGTATCTCATCGAAACACTCGACTGGACTCCCGAAGTCACGCTCGAAGAAGGCCTCAGAGAACTGCTCGACCAACTGTAGGTGGCAGTTCATTTCCCATTGGGGATTACCGGGTTGACCGGACGTGGGAAGAAGCGACGCACAAGCAACTTGCGCAGGATGCGCGCGCCATCGGGAACACCTCCGAGTTTGGTCCCACCGACGCGGTTGCGGTAGAGTATCGGGACCTCCCCGATGCGCAGATCGTTGTGAGCGCAGGCAGCGTACATCTCCGCTTCGATCTCGAAGCCGGACGAGTTGAGGTCCATGGTGGAGATAGCAGCCCGCGTGAACGCCCAGTATCCAGTGCAGACATCGCTCATGAAGCGGCGGTAGAGGGCCACTGCAGCCCAGGTGAGAATGTGGTTCCCGACGTAGTTGAAGCGGCTCATGGCGCCCTTCTCTATGCGGCCGCGCAAGCGACTTCCGATGACCACGTCAAGGTCATTCCCAACGAGATGGTGCAGCAACCTCGGCATGTCCGCTGGGTCGTAGCTGCCGTCACTGTCGAGCATCACCAGCACATCGTCTCCCGAGTCAAGGAAGTAGGAGAATGACTGGCGCAGGGCCACCCCCTTGCCCCTCTCCTCCCTCTGACTCAGCACCTCTAGACCAAGTTCGCGGGCGACATCGGGCGTTCCATCCTTGCTGCCTCCGTCCATCAGCACGATGCGGGCGTTCAATCCATCTCGCTCCAGTTTCTCCAAGGGAATCTCCGCCACCAGATCAGGCAGAGCGCCCACCTCATCGAGTGCTGGGAGAAGAATCGTCAGGTTCGTCATTCGTACACCTTCTTCTCCTGTTGGGTCATCTAACCATCGGTCTGAGTTCGACCCAGTGCAATCTGACCCCGCTCTCATCGAAGATTCGGTCACCTCTGCCGCTCGCTCCGGTGGGGTTTATCCAGGTCTCACCGCCGCCGCTCACCTTCACCGTCACCTCGATGCGGTCACCGGTTGAGGTGTGCAACGCCAGCGACAGTTGCTCCCAGCCGCCGGCGGTGGTGTAGGCCAATGAGTCATGCTCACCAGCGTCCACGACGTGGATCTCTACCGAGAGACCGGCGGGTGCGTCCACCATCAGGTGCAGCATCACCGCCCTGTCGCGCGAGTCGCGGGCGAGCGGGGCCGCCAGCGACAGTTCACCCTCGGTCAGCACAGGCTGGTGGTCCGGGCGATTCACCAGCTGGTCCATGTCGACCATCCACCAGGGATCGGGCCTCCAGTCACAGTTGCCCACGCACGCCTCCTCGACGGGATAGGTGAACGAACTGCGCAGCGCCGAACGGGTCGTCGGCATCTGTTCGAACGTCCACAGGCGGCTCCCCTCGACATCCCGCTCGAGCGTCCAGTGGTCAGAGGCGGCCAGCACCGAGCCGAACGTTCCCAGCGGGCTCGTCAGCGCGTGGGTGATCCCGAGCTCTTGGATGCGGGCCTCGTCATCGGTCAGGATGGCTTGCTTCGCGTTCCCTTGGATGGACGACTGCACGTCGACCAGCCCCAGGCTTGGGAACGAGGTCACAGCCACATCTGGGGGCAGGTCGTAGAAGTCACCCCAGTGAGCGTCCTCAGTGAAGATGAGTGAACCCGAAGGAAGTTCGAGAGTGGACATCAGCGTTCGGTCCCCGTCGGTCTGGGGACGCAGTTCGGGATGCTGTGAAAGTTCGAACAGCACCATGTTGGCGCCGAACACCTGCAGCAGCACCAGCGCCAGCACGCCCAATGACAGCGCCGCGGAAGCAGGACTTGGGAGTTCCATCGGAATCCACAGACCCCTATCCACCTCCGCATCATCAACCCCGCTCGGAGCCGATTCGACCACTGTCTCCGCTCCCAGTCGACGGCTCGCCTCGAGCAGTTCGGCGACCACCGCCTCACCATGCTCATCGATCGAGATACGCTTCAGGCGAGGTGTCAGTTTCGCTCCCTCTGCGAGCAGTATGCCGGCGAGCACGGCGAGCGGGATGTGGAATGCATGCAGCGCCATGCTGTAGAGGACGTAGGAGAGAAGCGTGAACACTGGGATGATGATGACTCCACTGAGCAGGTGGACCAAGGTCAGCAGCCACTGCAATCCCAGCCATGCGCTGAGCACGAGAACCTCCGTCGAACGTCTTCCGCGCCAGAAGGATACCAGCGCGAGGGCGACCAGCACGGGGCTGTTGTAGATGAGCAGACGCAGTCCCCCCTGCCAACCATACTCCGCGAACACCGGCTCCGCAAGCAGCCGGGGCGCGTAAGCGAGCAGCACGACGGCGGAAGCCAGTGCGAGCAGAATCACCGAGGTGAGCGCCAGACGGCCTACTGCAGCGTTGTTCTGTGCCTCGTATCTGGTCAACAGAAGGTTGGCGAGCAGCAGTGTTCCGAGATAGATGCTGCCGGTCGGGTGGATCGCGCCCACCGCGATCACACACACCGCGAACAGCAGATCGTGGCTGCGCGCCCGATCTCCGACAGGACGCAGCAGAACGAGCAGCCCGAGCACGAGTCCAATCTGGCTGGCGACGGTCGGGTATCCCGAATCGTGTGCCTTGGCGAACAGTGCTGGAGCGAGTCCCATGCACAGCAGCGTGGGCGCCCCCGCTCCCCACTTGTCGGCCGCGCCAGCCATCCCCCACAGCAGTGCCAGAAGAGATAGTTGTCCTACCAGATGCACGGCGCTCGCCGGAGACAGTCGCAGCACCGATTCGAGCAGAGCGCACATCGCCGGGAACGCCGGCGGATATGTCCAGGAGCCGACAGACGCCGCCGGCAGCGTCAGGTCGCCGGCGGTCGCCAACCTGTGTGAGAGGGTGGAGAATCCTATCCAGTCGACTCCGTTGGGATATGTGAACAGGAACAATGGCAGCAGGGCGAGCAGTGCCGAGGCCGCCAGCGCCAGCGGGAACCACGACGCCCGCCGACGGAGCAGGTCCTTGCGCTTCTCCTCAGCCTCTTCCACGTCCTCCTCGACGCGAATCGTCTCATCCTCGCCCTCGATGCGCGCCGACACCTTCGTCGAGCCGGCATCCACCCCGCCCTCGGATTCATCATCATCGCTGATCTCGACCTTCTCCTGCAACCTCTCCCAAGGGGACAGGCGTCGAACACGCACGACGTCACGCTGCCACAGTCCGGCAATCGACAGCCCGTTGGCGGCGATCAGCAGCAGCAGCAGCACCGCCAGGTCGAACTTGCCGGTGAGGATGACCATCCAGCCAGAGATGCCGTAACTGACCATCAGCGACAGTGCCGGAACGAGCAGCATGCGGCGGAAGCGGTCGGCGCCGGGATCGAGCACGCGCAGGATTGCCAGCCCTGGGAACAAACCGATGCCGAACAGCAGGGCTCCCCCTACGATGACCTGCCACAGGATGACACCCAGCTCCCCCTCCATTGTCCAGACCCAGCAGGGCCACCCAACCATGGTTCAAGAGATGTGCGAGTGACCGTGAGATGGATGAATGTCGGCCATGCGGTTGAAAGGCGATGCGTGCGTGGTAGCCACGTGAACGGAATCGACTGGGATGCGCACGACTTCCACCCGGTGGTCGAACTACCGGACGACTACGTCGTCCTGGACCTCTCTGAAGGTGCTCCGGTGACTCTGTTCGATGGCAGGACATGCACCATCGGCCGCTACGACGAACTGCGTCCGAACGTCTACAACACACCTCTTTTCGAAGGCGTACGCAACATCCACATGGGTATCGACATCGGAGGAGCGATTGGCACCGATGTTCACGCATTCGCAGATGGCACCATCCACTCATTCGGCTACAACGCGGCGGCGGGAGATTACGGCCATGTCGTAATCACACAGCACACACTGAATGGAGTCGACCTGTGGGCACTGTTCGGACACCTTGACAGCGGTTCGACCGCGGGGAAAATGGTAGGCCAGCAAGTGAGCGCGGGCGAGGTGATCGGTCACTTCGGGAGATACACCGAGAACGGCGGTTGGCCTCCACACGTGCACATCCAGCTCTCATATGTCGAGCCGGAAACGCACGACATGCCAGGGGTGGTCAGCAAGGATGATCACGCGCAAGCGCTCAAGCAGTATCCCGATCCGCAACTCGTCCTCGGCACTCTTTACTGAGCTCCCGGGCATAGGGTGGCCTATGTTCGGATTCCTGCTTACCTAGAACGCTTATGGATAGAGCAAATTCAATTGGTAGTTGTTGTCCCAATTTACTGATGAGTTCTCACCGAGGATATTGGCGCCGTTCTCCGTGATCGTGACCCACTCTTCATGCAACCATTCTCCGTCATTCGAACCAACCTCTTCGATGATGATACATTGTGC
>CALCOR010000137.1 GCA_937897085.1 uncultured euryarchaeote
GGGCAAGGTGATGGTCAACGAGCGCGAACGTGATGCGGTCAGCGACATCATCCTCATCATTGACAGTCGCGCGGTATCCGAGACCGGCCCGGTGAGTCGTAACTCATTGGTCTACGGAACACGGGCGGCGGCCTCGCTGGCGCAGTTCTTCCTGTCACGACGTGACTCGGTGGGACTGGTTGTCTACGGTGATGAGATCGTCAGCGTCGATCGCGACACCGGAAAGAAGCAGCTCTACGTGCTGCTGACGAAACTGGCCGGTGCGATGGCACGCGGCAACACCCCATTGCAAGTCGTCACCAACCGCATCATGCCGCACATCAACAAGGGAAGCCCGATTATCGTGCTCTCCTGCTTGGAAGATGATGCCACCACCGTCAACGCCATCCGCGACCTGCGCGCCCGTGACTTCGATGTCACCGTTCTCACCCCCTCCAGCCTTGAGTTCGAATTCGACGCCCGACGGCTCGATCGCACCGGATATGAGGTGCTCAAGACCGAGCGGGACATCCTAATCAGCGAACTACGTGGACTCGGCGCGTTCGTGATGGACTGGGAGCCAGACATGCTGCTGTCGACGGCTCTTGCAGGGGCAAGAGGATTCTGAGGTGAGTAAGATGGCGATTCCAGGTCAGAGCGGCGAAACGGCGCACCTGTATGAAGGCAAGACCATGCGCTCCGCGCCCCCTAGCCGGAAGAAACTGGCCGGCCAGATGAGTGGCAGCAAGGATATTCCGAAGGATGCGGTTCCCGACGTGCACATACCGACGTTCGTCGAGAGCCTGTTCGGAGGACCGTTAGTCCCGCGTATGCGCTTCCTGCCCGCAGACAAGATGGTGCAGACGCTGCAGATGCTCTCAGGTGTCGTGATGATCCTGCTCGGGGTGCTCACCTACGTGGTAACCCCAGTGTCCGGTACCCTTTGGTTCGCCTTCTCTGACATGCTGGGTGTCGAGGTTCTAGGTGTCGTGCTACACCTGACCGTCGTGCTTGCTGCACTCGGTTGTGGCTTCTGGGGAATATTCCAACGCGACGCCCGCTTCCTACTCGCATCCTACGCGCTGTTCATCCTGGTATCGCTCAGGTTCGCTTCCAGCAAGGTGACTTTCCAGTGGCTGCCGATTGAAGGGGAATTCATTGAGAAGGTGTTGCTGATCATGTATGCGGTCTTCCTGGTGATGTACATGGAGTTGACCAACTCAGTCATCCGCTTCTCGATGCTCGACACCAGCATCCGCACTGGCGAAGTCTACGTGATGAATGTGAAGAAGGTGCTCAACCGCTACCACATCAGCCTGGTGATCACCCCGGTCATCGCTGCCGTTGTCGCCTTCCTCACACTGATGATCAATATCGTCATCCCAGCCGTCGTCAGTTTGTTCAGTGAGATAATGGCCACGCGCCTTCGCGAAAGCGTTGAGTTGACCAGCGTCTACGGAGTTGCACTAGGGACGATGATCGTCTTCCTGATCGTCGCTGCTGTGTTCGGAGCGAACCTGCCAGCGCGCGTCCAGAAGTTCCGTGAGAGCGCCTGAGGGGCTTATCTCCACTCCGTCAAATGAGTAGGTCGAGCCTGCGGGCCAGCCGTTCGAGTGCTTGCTCAGTCTGCTCTGAAGCAACCGTGTAGCGCAGGGCATGCTCGCTCGATTCGAGCCGGACGAGATCGAGGTCCGATGCATCTGCTGCAGAGCGGATGCTCTCGCGCACTTCAGCATCCTCACCCACGCCTTCGCCAACGAAACTGAGCAGCGTCACCGGAGGCAGAACCTCGTATTGCGGGGGTTGGGGCAACGCAGACAGCAGGCGAGCAGCATGCGCCGAGGCGTGCTCAGATACGAGCAGGAGCGCCTCGCCTGGAGACGCCCGCAGAGACCACACCGAGATGCGCGCCTTACCGAGTGTCTCGGACACCTGCGCCAATGTCGGTGCAACAGACCCGGCTGCTCCCAACTCGATGCGCAACGGCCTCAGTCGCGGCAGACTGCCCACGGCGCGCACACGTGGACTCAAGGTGAGCACGGACGGCCCGATGCGGGTACCATCCATACAATCGTCGTGCAGTGGACGCAACCGCAGGGGAATCCCGAGCGAGCGCAGCGGTTCGACCGCACCTGGATGCAGCATAGGTTCACTGAACAGAGCAAGTTCGACCGCCTCGGTGTACGACAGGTAAGACAGATTTCGCGACGGAAGAGACCAGCGTGGTGAGAGCGACAGGACTCCCGGCACATCACGCCAGATGGTCACCTCTCGGGCATCAAGAGCAGCCGCGAGGCTGGTCGCCGTCAGGTCCGACCCTCCTCTTCCAAGCAGCGTGATGTCACCTGATTCACTGAGACCATACCAACCTGTGACCACCGGAATAAAGGATTCAAGATCGAACGTGAGGTCGTCGCGCAACCGGTCAACATCGATTACGCCATCCTCTCCGCTTCCCTCAATGTGGATACCGATCTCCTCCGACCAGGCAGGATGGCAGCGGATGCCGCTGTCCTCCAACATGCTGCACACCGCCAATGAGCTGAGTCGCTCACCGCTGGAGAGTACCTGTGCGCGGGTGGAATCGGATGGTGTGTCGGAATGACTGCGGAGATGCGAGTTGAGGGTGCTCAGCGTCTGCTTGAACCGGGCACCCCATGGTCCGCTCGCAGTCTCAGGCGCCGCTTCGAGATGAGTCAGTTCGATAGCGGCCGTGAACGCGTCGATGTTCGCTGCCTCACCGCAATCGAGTTGGTTGAGCAGGCGGTCGGTCACGCCATGGAAGGCAGAGACCACCAGAACCTGTTGAGAGGTGGAGTCGGCCACCCGCCGCACGATGGCAATGAGATCCTCTCGCCGCACGAGACAGGACCCGCCGAACTTGTGCACCTCCGCAGATTCCTTCACATCGACCACCCCCCACGTAGAGAGAGATCACACAACACGAGCCTCGCCGTCGCTTCAACGACCGCTACCGCTCGCGGAGCGAGGACCGGGTCATGTCGGCCCCCGACCACCAGGGGCTTGGGCTCATCTTCCTCCAGATGCAGGGTCACCTGCTCCTGTGGTATGCTGCTGGGTGGCTTGAAATGCAATTTCACGAACAGATCCGCCCCTGTAGCCAACCCCCCGAGCGCTCCATCTGCTCGCTCTCCCGCTGGCCTAGGTCCAGATTCAGTAGCCACCCATGGATCGTTGTGCTCGCTACCGCGCATCCTAGAGGCGTGAGCACCGCGACCGAATTCGACCGCGCGCGCTCCTGGGATGGCCATCAGGGCGTGGGCAAGCGCAGGCTCAAGACCGGCGAACCACGGTTCGCCGAATCCAAGCGGGAGTCCTGAGATGCGCAGTTCGACGCTGCTGCCTACCGAATCTCGCTGCTTGCGCACCTGTTCGACGAACTCCACCATCTTCTGTGCCGCGTCTGCATCGCGGCAGCGGATGCGCGCGTACTCATCGCCTGCGCCTGCTGGACAATGCTCGATCCCCTGCGCCTCGATGTCACCTACCGTGGAAGTGTGCGCCTCGATGCTGTCGACTCCGAGGGTCTCAGCGAGTGGGCGACAGATGCTGGCGGCAGCGACCAGTCCCGCGGTCAACCGCCCGGAGTGGCTACCCCCGCCGCGCGGGTCTGAACTTCCTTCGGAACGTGTGATCTCGGGAAGGTCAGCGTGGCCTGGTCGTGGATGCTCGGGCAAGAAGTCGTAGTCCGAGGAGCGAGCGTCGCGGTTGCGGATGAGAATCAGGATGGGCCAACCGGTGGCACGACCTTCGTAGACCCCTGACAACAGTTCACAATCGTCGGTCTCCTGCCGCTTCGAAGCAAGTGGGCCTCCGGGGCTGCGCGCCGCCATATCCTGAGCCAATACGTCCATGTCGATCGGAGTGCCTGCAGGGAGTCCCTCGAGCAGAGCTCCGACAGCAGCTCCATGACTCTCTCCGAACAGAGTGATCGAGAGTGCTTCTCCCATCCGCATGCTCATGTAATCACCCAACCGAGCTGATCATCCAGACCAGACTCTCGTCTCGATGAACTCGATACCACGCTGCTCAAAGGTTACCTCGATGCGGCGGACAGTAGTTGGATTGATGCTGGGAATGAAACTGACGATTGCCGGTCCTGAACCGCTGATTCCTGCGGCTCGCGCGCCCCAGACCATCATGTCATTCGCTAATCGGCGACCGGGGCCATCAGCGAGCGCGGTGGCCACTGCACGGCCGTTCAGGGTCATGGCGAGCAAGAGATCTTCCTGTTCAATGGCGTTCACGGCTGCTTGGAACTGTTCGGAAGCCAATGCGAACCTCTCAGGGACCGGCAGCAACTCCCGGTCTCCACGCAGGGCGATGATCACAACCCACTCATCCGGCACTGGAAACTCGCCTTCCAAGAGGACTCCCTGACCTGCTGGAATATTGGGGTCGACGACCTTCCAACCAGGAGTCAGAGCCGCCCAAGAATCATCGACGCTGCCGGTGAGCGAGACCCCGGCTGTGAGTTGCGCCCGTGAGGCGAGATCCACTATGTCAGAATCTTGTAATTCGACTTCAGTAGCCTGCATCAACGCCCTTATCGCCGCCACTGAAAGAGCGGCCGAACTCTTCAATCCCACTCCGGTCGGGACGTCACTGCGCACCTGCCAGAACAGATACCTCGCCGGACGGGTAAGTCCGGCATCCTCCCAGACGGCGACCGTGTGCTCGAGCAGGTTCGATGGGTCTTCGGGCATGTTGTTTGGCTCGTCATCACGCAACCGCACTTTTGTCGAGAGCTCCAGGCCGAGGCTGGACCCATATCCCGCCCCCAGGGCATGCAGAAGGGTGCAAGCGCCATGCGCCGCACCTTGGCCCAGTACAGCCATCTCAACGCTCCTCAACCCGCTGTTCTATTGGTTGACCTATGTGTCTGCCGGCTACGCCGGCACTTCCGAGTAGACGTATGCCTGCCTCGACATCTGTCACCGAGATTGCAGTTCCATCTTCAGCAACGAGCCGGACGGTCTCCGCCTGCTGGGCGAACAACTGACCTTCGATTCCACCATCCGTGATGAAGCGTAGCAGGAGCATCGGTCTCTGCTCAATCTTCAGTCGCCCCACCGCCACTGGTCGGCATCCCATCGAGGAGACTACCAGTACCTCTTCCCCGGCGGCCAATTCGCACAGGTATCGGGTGCTTCCATCGGCGAGCAGGGTGTACGCATGCACTGGACCGGCGTTGACGCGGAACGGTCGCGGCGGGACAAATGCTGACTCAAGTGTCTCCCCATGCACCAAACAGAGCGCGTTGACGCTGGAGCCGACCAAGATCCCTTCACCCACTTCGAGCAGTTGCACCAGATCGACGCAGACGCGATCTGCCACTCCAGAGACTTCGACCGAGGTGATGGTCACGGATTCGAGCAGCACCTCTTGATCGCGTGGGTCTGA
Organism: uncultured euryarchaeote; assembly: GCA_937897085.1. Classification (GTDB taxonomy): domain Archaea; phylum Thermoplasmatota; class Poseidoniia; order Poseidoniales; family Thalassarchaeaceae; genus JAKUTA01. Next base: position 5,404 of record CALCOR010000137.1, read on the forward strand.
CGCCCTCTCCTCGGCTCCAGTGAGCGCGGCCAGACGTTCGGCCGCCAGCCGCTCACCCTCCGCCCACAGAGCATCGTCGGAGGGAAGCAGTAGTGCATCCACGCCGCGCTGGAGTGCGAACGCCGCGCCCTGCAATTGTGCCAATTCATCGACCGCAGCCGCAATCCGGGTAGGGCTTCCTTCGGCTGCAGCGACCAGATTCTCGAGCGGTATCATCGTCCAGTCGCTACAGGTGAGCAGGATCCAGTCAACCATGCCGACCAGCGCTCGCGCCGCCTGCTGACCATCGGCATCATCGATGAGCACATGCGCACCGCGAATCTGTCCCTCAGCATCTGCCAGGCTGCCGTCATCGGCAGCGAACAGCAGGAGTGGGCCACCATCGCCAAGTGCCCAATCGGGCACCTCGTCAACTGAACGACAGAGCAGCAGGTCCGCCGGGCGTGATTCATTGATGTCGGCATCACCTGCGACGCTCAACCAGAGCTGCACTCACATCACCTCATCAGTCATCGGATTCATCAGACTGTTCGCCAGAGTCGCCGAACCTCTCCATGAACCCCTCCCTGAGTTTGCCGACAACATTCGACGGGCCTTCTGAGCGGGACTGCATCAACTCCTCCAGAATGCCTGGATCCTGATATTTCGATAGTGGGTCCATCGCCTGGTTGAGGCGCATGACGCGCTCGGCAGGGTTGCCATCAGCGAACACGTTCCGCCCGATGCAGGTACCAGCAGCACCGGCATAGCGGCAGGCGTCGTGGACCATCACCAGCACGTCGGAGAAGTCGTCCGTGTACGGACCACCGGCCACCAGCACAGGAATAGGGACACATGAGGAGACCTGACGGAACGATTCCATGCTGCCCGTCCATGGCACCTTGACGACATCGCATCCCAACTCCCACCCCAGTCGAGCTGCGTGAGCAACTCCCTTGGTCTCATCATCGGGGTCCGGGCTCAGGTTTGGCCCGCGAGGATAGATCATCCCGAGCAGCGGCATGTCATGCTCACGGCAGGCTTCGGCAACGTCTCCGAGAGCTTGGATCATCTCGTTCTCCTGTGGATCTCCGAGATTCACCTGCACGCTCACAGCCTTGGCACAGCGTTCCACTGCACCCCATACCAAGGTGTCTGCATCCCCCGCCAGCACCTTCCAATCCGCATGTTCACCACCGTGCACAGTCGAGGCAGACAGGTGCATCACCCATCCGCCAGACCATTCCTGGGGTACCTCGATGTGGTCGATGACGCCGCGGTGAGCGACGATCGCATCTGCCATGATGCCATCTGAGCCGGTGAGTGAGTTCACCAACTTCTGCATATCTTCAAGCCCCGCCACGGGCCACTTTGACACGCCGTGGTCAGCGGCAACCCAGATTCCGTGGCCGTTCGGAAGCAGGCTTTCCAGCAGGGTCTGTTTGTCACCGCGCAGGTCGCCATCGTCCCAGTCGGCCCACTCATCAGAATCCAAACTTCCACCTCGGACTGGATATGCTGGGAGCAGCGGTTAATTGGGGATTGCGGCGGGCCAGCCAGCGACGCGAACAGCTCCTATGGAGCCGCTACAGCGGCCCAGTCTCTCAACAGCGCGATCTCCTCAGCCCAGCCTTCCATGCCGCTCGGGGTCTCCAGAGCCATCGGAATGTGGTGGAATCGCTCATCGTGCATCAACATCCGGAATGCGGTCTCTCCGATCTCTCCCTTCCCGATTCCATCATGCCTGTCGCGACGGCTGCCGCATTCACGCTTGGAGTCGTTCAGATGCAGAGCACCGACGGTGTCGAGCCCGACGATATCATCGAACTCGCGCCAGGTAGCGTTCCATCCAGCCTTAGTCGATATGTCGTAACCGGCGGCGAAGGTATGGCAGGTGTCCAAGCAAGTGCCGACTCGTTCTCGATGCTCAGCTTTCAGATGCCGACGGATATCCGCTAGATGCTCGAATCGCCAGCCGAGATTCGACCCTTGACCGGCGGTATTCTCCAAGAGGATGCGCACGGCCTCTTCCTTCTTCCCGCAGATGAGTGGTCCGCAGAGGTCCTCGGTGCGTTCCAACACATCTGAGAGACTGTCCGCAACAGCGCGATTGCCCGCATCCTCTCCAGCACCCATGTGAGAGCCGGGATGGAGGACCACGCCATGCACCCCCAGCCGCTGGCTGCGTTCCAACTCCAAAATCATAGCATCACGTGACTTGCTCAACTTGTCCTCTTCTATAGCAGACATGTTCGCCAGATAGGAAGCGTGTACCACCACTCTCTCTATCCCGTTGAGCGGGCACAACTCCCACCACGCTTCCACCTGCGAATCGGTCAGCGGGCGAGGCTCCCACTGACGCTGGTTGGCGGTGAACACCTGCATGCAGGTGGCGCCAATCTCCGCTCCGCGCGCTGGTGCCAATTCAACGCCACCCGCGGCGGAGACATGAGCACCGATCCAAGGAGGCGCGGCCATGAATTTCACACTCAGTCGCCGTTGAGGTACTCTTCGTCGAGGAATGATCGATCACCGTTGAGGAATTGGTCAATGAGAGTGGCTTCAGCGCGTACCAGATGTTCTGACACCGTCGAGCGCCCGAGATCCAATTCGCTCGCAAGGTCACCCAGCGTGATACGGCGCGGGATGTCGTACCATCCTGATGCGTGGGCTGCCTGCAGCACGCTCATCTGACGGTCAGAGAGCAATTTGTTTCCGGACAGATCCTCGGGGGACACTCCTGATGCTGAGATTCGATCAGGGCGCAGCATCATCCGGGCACCATTTACGATGATGCGGATCGAGAGTGGGCTGCCACGTACAATGTAGTGCAGACCCTCAGAATCCAGTCTCGATCCGGGGCGGATGGTCGCCTTGCCGACGCGGGCGGAGAGCATCGACAATGGATGATGTTGTCGAAGAATGATAATCCAGGAATCATCCAAGGACGTTGGCTCAGACAGAATTTCCTCGACATCAACCTCCTCCAACTGATCTAGATCATGTGGTTCCATCCCAGGCAGACACTCGACCCTGATCATGCCGCGTACAACCTTCGGATTTCGTTCTACGTAACCGAGGAACACGCCGGTCCGGAGGATGTCGAGGACAGGCCCGATTGAAATCTGCCGCAGCCTTTCCCGCTTCCAGAAAAGAGTGACTTCGCGCATGGCTCCCGCTCCGGTCTTCGCGGAAGTGTGAACCACCTATTCAATCGCTGCCCCAGTGCACATTCAAGCAACGGCGGCGAACATCGCCTATTCATTCTCTCCACTTTTCTTGAGAGACAGGTGTAAAACACCCCTCAGGTTCGCAACCACGATGACCGAGAGGAACGGGGCTGCACTGCTCAGTCTGAGGGGAGTACATCGCCACTATGTGACCGGCGATGTGGCAGTACGCGCATTGGACGGAATCGACCTCGAGGTACAGGAAGGAGAAGTGGTGATGCTGCAGGGGCCTTCGGGTTCTGGGAAGACCACGCTGCTCAACGTCATCTCCGCATTGGATAGCCCGACCTCAGGAGCCTACTACTTCGATGGGGAATTGGTACCAAGTGCGCCCGTGGAGAAGAAGCGAAAGAGAATCTCAATCCCAACTCCTCACCCAGCCTTGCGTCTGCTGACCTGGCCTCCCGAGGCCATTCTGAACTTCTTTCTCTTGCGGCCGATATTCATGATCCCCCACTATCTGAGATACACTCTGCCGCGCTCAACCAAGTTGGAGAAGATGACTGATTTCAGGCGAGACAACGTAGGTTATGTGTTCCAATTCTTCAACTTGCTAGGAGATCTCACCGCTCTGGAGAATGTCATGCTCGCTCAGGAGATCCATGGTGGCCGCGACAAGGAACGAGCACAGCAGGTGTTGAATCTGGTCGGTCTAGAGGGCATGGAGGACCGCTTCCCGTCAGAACTGTCTGGTGGGGAACAACAGCGTGTTGCGATAGCGCGCAGCCTGGCGAAGTCACCTAGATTGCTGCTCGGCGACGAATTGACCGGCAACCTCGACTCAGAAACCACAGCTCAGGTGATGAAGGTCCTCGTCAAGGTATGCCGCAAGGAGAAGATTACGGCCATCATCGTGACTCACGATGTCTCGTTGACAAAGTACGCTACCCGTGTCATCCAGATGGACTCGGGAAAACTCGTTGGTGATGAGCCAGGTGGGCGAGCGACCCTAAACGCCACCATGGACACGGCTGAGGCTGTCGCTGAAGCTGCTGTTGGGGTGGTCGAGAAGGCGGTGAAGTCGGTAGGGGGATTGATCGCCGGTGCGGTCTCGAACACGCTGGAAACTGAATCTAAGGACGAAGAAGAGGCGTAGGGGGTAGTTCCGATGTGGCTCCTAGTCAAGCGTCTGGTGCGCAGTCAGATGCGCGGTGGCCTGTTGACAGCCCTGTTCATGGCCCTCGTCATTCTGGCAAGTTCACTCTGTGTCATGATGTGGGAGCATTCCCGCAATGCCGAGTTGGTCTACGATGACTTCTACCGCGAGACGAACCTCGCTGATGTGGTAGTAACCGCGCTCCCGGGATTTCGATACAACGAGTCCGACATGATGGCAGCATGCGACAATGTGGCTCTGGAATATTCTGGCACTGATCTCGCGATCAACAGATGTGAAACTCACTACACCCATCGAGAGGAATTCATCACCCCCGAGGGCGAGAATATCACGCTCATCGCCCATGGATTCGTATCCGGTGCGCAAGTCAGCATTCCGTGGTTCGACGAGGGTTCGGGAGAGATGCCGGAAGGTGCAGGTGAAGTAGCGGTTGACAGGAACATGTTCCGTCATCTCGGCATCGCTACTGGAGACCAAGTGACCCTGGTCTTGGGCGGCCAAGAGGTGTCCTTCAACGTCACAGGATATGCCAACCACGCCAATCAC
>CALCOR010000138.1 GCA_937897085.1 uncultured euryarchaeote
ATGCACATGGTGGAAGCGTTCCAGCAGGCACTCGTGGACCAGCGCAACGGATACTCTCCCTCTTACGGTCTTGATGAGACACGTGAGGCGATCGCCGCCGACGAGACTCGCAAGGGCTGGAACTGCACACGCGACGACGTCTATGTGACCACCGGGGTGTCCGAAGCGCTGCAGATCATCTTCGCCTCGTTCCTGAGCGATGGCGAGAAGTTGCTCACCCCCGGGCCGCACTACCCACCGTACATGGCCTACCCGCAACTGTTCGGTGGCCAGACCATCGAGTACCGGCTGCGCCAGGACTCTGACTGGAGCATCGACTTCGACGATGTCGAGGCGAAGATGGACGACTCGGTCAGGCTGCTGGTGCTCATCAATCCGAACAACCCGACGGGGAACGTCGCTGGACCCGAGGAGATTGACCGGTTGCTGGAAATCGCCGGCCGCTGGCCGCTATGCACGATAGTGGCCGACGAGATCTACGACGGTCTCGACTTCACTGGGAGGCAAGTCTCCTGCGCGTCGAGATCGAATGGTGTCCCGGTCATCACCCTCAATGGCGTGTCGAAGAACTACTACGCTCCGGGATGGCGCGTCGGCTACATGGCATGGCACGATCCCGATGGCCGGATGGTCGATGTGCGCGATGGAGCCGAGCGGCTTCTGCGCAGCCGTCTGTGTGCCTCGACCCCCGCACAACTCGGATACCTCGCGGGGCTGACCTCGGACAACGGCTGGATGGACGGATATCGTGAGGGGTTGCTCAGGCGGCGCGATCTGTGTGTCGAGCGCATAGCTGGAATAGAGGGACTCGAGGTGGAGGCGCCTGGAGGATCTTTCTACATGTTAGTGCGACTGACGGATGCCCACTGGGCGGCAGATGACAAGAAGTTCGTACTCGATCTGCTGCACGAAGAGCACGTCCTCTTGGTGCATGGCTCCGGTTTTTCTCCGGAGTACGGCAGCGGACACTTCCGGCTGGTTTTCCTTCCCGACACCGATGTGCTCAACGAGGCGTTCGACCGCATCGATCGCTTCCTGCAGCACCACCGCGGATGAGGGTTCTCCTCGCACACGAGGGTGCGGCGAGCATGTGTGCACGTCGCCAAGGCGACGTGGGCAGCCGAAATGGATTAGTGAGTGAGGGTGCCGAGATGACAGCGGAGCGGAGGCCATGCGAGCAGCGCGAGTAGGCAGGAAGAGCGCCGCGTGCATGCTGTTCGGGACTCTGCTTGCTCCGGTCGTCTCGGCCGAGACGGTCATCGTCAGCGCCGATGTGTTCGACCCGATGCTGCTGCTCCCGTTGTTGATCGCCGTGGTCAGTGCGCTCGCCCTCTGGAGAGGGTTGCTGCCGTTGTCGCTATCCAACCTGCAGGTCGCCTTCGAGATCGACGATGACCTCTACGAGGTGCACCGCTTGACCAAGAACAGAGACGATGTGTTCGACCTGCTCCGTGCCCCGGGAGTCGGTGTGGGGATGATCGCCTACCTGCTGGCGATGGCGGGTATCATGCTCATCGTCGCCGAACTGCTGTTCAGCCCCGGGACGTTCTACGAGCCGGTCATTTACATGATGGCGCTGCTGGTTGGATTCCCAATCATCATCTCCCCATTCGTCACCCTCTATGCCCAACTCGGACGTGGTAAGAGCGAACGGGTACGAGAGCGACTAGCCGTTCGCATGTACGGTGGCATCACGACCGTCCTTGTGGTGGTCCTTCTGACCGCGGCAGTGCTGTTCATCGGTTGGAAGGAGTCCAACGAATGGGAGAATCAGGAGGTGTTCGTCCGCTGGGCCGGTTATGCCCTGCTCACCTTCATGGCCCCGACCATCTTCGCTTACGGCCGCATCATGGGGGCGTCCTGGAACACGCTGCTGCTCAACAAGTGGCGAACGGTCAGGGGGCAACTCACACCGATGGATCCTGACCCGCCTGGGTTCACCAAGCGACTAGTATCGATGATTATCGTCCTCTTCCTCGCTACGATGCCCATCGTCGCCATCAACGGCATCATGACACTCGCCTACGTCCAACTCGAACAGCCGGCGCACACCAACGAACTGCTCGACCTCGGGGGAATCATCGGGTGGGAGATCTTCAAGATTGTAGAGGACAACCCCGTATTGCAGAAACTCATCTCGCTGAAGATGCTCAGGATAACCCTCGCCTCCTACCTGATGCTGAACGTCGCCATCGTCGGGCTCGCCTTCATCTTCGAGTTGACTCGCAACCTCTTCCTAGGAGGACAGACCTTCGGGGGAATCGGTGGCGTGACCATCGCACAACCGCGGGAGATCCGCTCTGAGAGGGCTGTGCAGGGGAGGGTGCTCTACTTCGGGTTGGCTGGTTTCAGTGGCTATACCGTGCTGCTGCTGGTCATGCAGACGTACAAGGAGTTCAACCACCTGATGCCCTATGGTGGTTCCACCCCCTTCCTCTCCGAAGAGTTGCTGCTTGCAGAGACATGGCAGTTCATCGCCGCCGGCCAAGCCGTGTTCATGCTCACCTGGTTGATGAGTCTCTCCCGCTTCGGAAAGTTGCGCCAGTTGCGCTTCGACCTCTCGCCTGACGAGCGCCGCGAGGGTGAGATTATGTCAGGCGGCGGGGACTGGATGCGCCGGCACATCTCCAGCGCGGCGTACAGCGACAACGTCGCCGCGCTGCGCCAGTTCAGGGAGGAGAAGATAGAGGGCGACCCGTCGATGGTGCGGCTGGAGAAGAGTCGCGCGCGGATGCTCGAATGCGGATTGCGCGGCCTATGGCCCGAGGCTATCGATACGGCCCGTAAGGTGCTCGCCCAACAGGGAGGCGATGATGATGAGGCTAGGATGGTGATTGCCGCAGGGCAGATCTCCTGTCGCAGACTCGACGCCGCTCGGGAGGCAATACGCGGCATGGAACAGCCAGACGGCTATGACGAACCGGAATTACTGTCGTTCATCGCCGAGTGGCTCGATCCGTGGAACGGCACAGTTGACATGGACGACCTGTATGACTGGGAGAACGTCAGTTGCTTGGACTTGTTGTCAGACATGCAACGAAGGCTCCGCTCGTGGGACCCCAAGACGCAGATCGACAACAGCCATTCAGACAACATCGCGCTGCATGGCATGCTGAGTTCAGTCGCACAGTTGCGCGCGCAGAGGCGCGGCGAGGAGGCACTGGCACTGGCACTCGACTGCGTCAGGCTCGACCCGAACGGTGCTAAATCACGCATTGCTGTGGCGCTCTGCCTCATCGACTCAGGTGACTGGTTCGAGGCGATGGATGTGTTCGAGGAGCTGCAGGCGTCCCATTCCGATGATCCGCGCGTGCGTGCGCTTGGTGGAATATTGGCTTTCGACTGCCCAACGGAGGAGATGGAATCTGCTCTCGCAGTGGGTAGCGACATCGAGAAGAAACGCTGGATCGACGATGCACCTGTCAACCCTGTGGCCGCCCTGAACACAAAGCGTGGTGAGGATGAGGCCCTCAATGCAAATGTGTTCATCGCTGGTCACGAGGCGATCGAACGGAATGTCTCGCCCAGATACAAGGAGCCGATCATATATCTGGTACTGAACTACGGTGTGTTCATACCCATCTGGATCATCATTGGACTGCTCGCGTACGCGCGTACTGAAGATACCGTGGTCAGCATCGTGTTGGCCGCCTCATTGATCACCCTGCAGCTGTTCTACCGTCGATTCAGGCGTCAGCAACGGCGCATCATCAGGCACCGTGACCAGAAGGCGATGATCACCTATGCCAAGCGGCTGCGTCGACTCAAGGTCAACTTGGACCTATCTCGTATCCCAGTCGGCACGCACCTGCTGCTCTCGGGTCTGCTGGTGACCATCAACGGGGTGGTCTATGACCTCGGGATGCCGGCATGGCTCGTGGTACGCCTGCCAAAGGAGAGAGAGCGGACATTCCGCAATCGGGTCAGAGGACGGGTGAGAGAACTTCGCACTAAGCAACTTGCCCGCACGGAACCGCTTCCCGATGAGTGGTGGGACAAGCGACCCAAGCCCATGGAGCAGGACATGCGCGTACTCGAGAAACTAATCGGGCCGGCGGCCTACCGCGGACGGCAGTTGCGCGGTTCCATGGCATCTGCGACCGCCACTGGAGGAAGGGTGGGCGATCGCGTGCCCGTTATGCAGACCGACCCCGGGGCGCGTAACATTCCAACGCATTCGATCAAAGAGGAACTCGATGGGCCACGCCGCCCGACCTCCAAGCCCGGACACCACTTCCAAGGCGGTGGCGTCACCAACACGGAAGACAATGATTGACCCCCGAGATGCCCTGCGGACCACGGCAGCACGAAACATCCTTGTTCGAGGCTTGCTGAACCGATGTCGTGCCCTTGGTAGACGACGCCGTGGAGGCGAGCGATGAACTGGCCGCCGAATTGCAGGAGAGATACCTGGCTACTGCGTCGGGGATGCTGGTCGAGCAATCCGGTCAACGGCAGCCTGTGTGGGCCTGTCCCGTAAGTGAGTTCGAACTATGGCTGGGCGCTCTCGAAGGCATGCTCGACATGCCGCTCGGGCGTAGATTGGCGCACGCGGCGGCGGAGAGCGAAGAATGGCGCATGCAAGCAGCGGATAGGAAGCCACCTAATCCTCTGTTCGGCAAGGAGAAGAAGCGACTGGTCTGGCTGAATGAGGACTGGCACCAACGAGGGATGGGTGAGATCTCTCTGCTCGAGAGCGAACCCGGAGAGGTTTCCTTGGTTGTGCGGCGCAGACCTCACCCTGCACTGGCGGCGGGAATCACATGCGCGGCGTGGGAGCGGATACAGAAGCAGAGGTACCGCTTCCGATGGACCGATGGAGGTAGTGGTGAATCTCTGATCACCCTCGAACCCGATCGTCGTGAGATCCCTTCCTCTGCGGCGATGTCTCCGTCATGGGATGAGGTGCCGGCGTCGACCACTGTCGCTACCGGACCACATCCATTCCTGCTCTCGTACAACGAAGGGGGTGACTGGACTGTTGACGGTGTGCGCATGCTCGCGCTCGCGAGAGACCTGCTGCTGCGCTTCGAGGATGTGGTTCTGCCCCACCTAGCGGACAAGGAGCGTTCAAGTGACCCCAGAGTCGGCTGGACCGGAGTCGATGATCGTGACCGTTTGCTGTTCTGGGACGCACTTGCCGAAGTAGGTAGAGTGAAGTTCGTCGCCACGGGCGAGATGGTGCTCGTTGCTGCGCCTACAGACTGGGTGGATGTTGGGCGCCGATTCCTCTCCACTTCTGGCATGGGAACGATCACGACGGCCGAGAGCCTCGACGATATGGGTGGTGTGCGATTGACGGCGGACAACCTGTTCCACCCCGCACTGGCAATCGGTATCCTGCTAGGTGCGTGGGAGCGCGCCGAAGCTCGCCCAGCAGGGGCGGCATGGACCAGTTCAGAGCATGGTCATACAATCGAATTGACCTCACTCAGGGACATCGCATGAGTTCAACAATGGTGCAGGGTGTGTCAAGTGATACTCTATCTAATGAATGATACTCCGATAACTGGCTTGAAACCCCGAAAAACGGAGCGCTGCGGCGATGCGGCTCCCGACACGGCATCGCTCAAACCTTAAACACAGAACGTTGAGTCGAGCGACGTGAACGGCCTCAGGCCGAGGATATGAACATGACCCTAACACACAATCAATGGGCAGTCGTGGCGATTACCGTCACTCTCTGCCTAGCGGGAACCTACAGCATGGCCAGCGCGATGATGAGCACTGCCATTGACTTCGAGCCTGGAGCCGACGACATCCTCGACGAGGATTCCGGAGACATGGACCCCGGAGAGGACACGGATGAGGATGGGCTTCCCGATCGGATGGAACGTACGCAGTACGGCACCGACCCGCTCGACTGGGATACTGATGGCGACGGGATGAGTGACGGCTATGAGGTCGAGAACGGACTCAACCCGCTCGACAGCGGCGATGCCGGTCTCGAGGACATCATCATCGACACCGTGACCGACGGCAGTGCTGATGTACAGGACGCCAACGAAACCTGGCCGGACCCGGACAACGGGCCGCTGGGAGACCCGGACAAGGATGGACTGGTTAACATCGAGGAGATGGAACTCGGGACCGACCCGCGGCGCAATGACACCGACGGAGATGGGCTCAACGACAAGTGGGAATCCCTTCACACCTTCACGATGACCACCGCCTCCGGCGAGGTCGAACTCCTCAACCCACTCAATGGCAACTGGGACTGCATCCTGCTCGACCCGGAGTCAGAGGCGAACCTCGAACAGACACTGGGCGCAGAGACATGGCTGGCGCTGGCGAACTTCGCCGACCAGCACTCCTGCGACCAGGTGCTCGACTTCGATTCCGATGGTCTGCCGAACTACGTCGAGGAGCGCTACGGCACGAACCCGCTCTCCGAGGATAGCGACGGTGACCTGATTCATGATGAGGTGGAGATCACCAAGGTGCCCATGCCGCTCGAGGTGGTATGCGGTCTTCCCGTACTCACCCCCCCCACGGAGAACGGTCCGTTCACTGCCATGCTGAACGCCATGCCTAGCACGGTCAATCCCGACGACTGGTTCCTGCAGGACATGGATGGCGACGGGCGCAACAACGGCCCAGGGGACTGGGACACCGATGGGGATGGCATGCCTGACGGCTTCGAGTTCTGCTACGACAGCATCCTCAACCCGGCCAATGCGTCGGACGCATTCGGTGACGACGATCAAGATGGTCTGAACAACCGCGCTGAGTATGACGTCGCCCGCACCTGGGGAGCGGCCAACTTCACCAACCCGCTGAAGTTCGACACCGATGAGGATGGGATGCCGGACGGATGGGAGGCGGAGAACGGTCTGCACCCAGTGGACGGCAGCAACGCCGACGAGGACCCTGACATGGATGGATGGGATGTGGACGGAGACGGAAGGGTGCGCTACTCAGATCTGGTGGGAGTGGCACGCGTCCATTCGATTCCGGTGCAGTTGATGGACTGGGTCGATGTGAACCAGACCGTCGCCTACGCCAAGGTGACGCACGCTGGCGGCACCCAGGAGACTGTTCCACTCAAGGCGAACAGTGCCGGATACGTCTACGAGATTCCAGCGCTCGAATTGCTCAACGGCCCATCGAACGATAACGAAGTCACCAGCAGAAACTACGTCTGGGTGATTATCGTCGAACCTGAGGAGATGTTCACGAACACCGAGGAGTACCAAGCTCGAGACCGCGATCGTGACGGAATCATCGACGGGCGTTCTACCGACCCGCTCAATCCGGACACCGACGGTGATGGACTGAAGGACGGCATCGAGGTAGGCGGCTGGACCATCCTCGTGGTGAGCAGGGGCGTACACAACGTGCTGGTCACCAGCGATCCCGGGGACGTCGACACCGATGACGATGGCCTGACCGACTGGCGCGAATTCTCCGAGACCTTCACCAATGCCTCGAACAAGGACACCGACAGCGATGGACTGGAGGATTACGTGGAATCGATCGACGGATTCCTGTGGGAGGGTGAGTCCTACTTCACCAACGCCAGCATGTTCGACACGGACATCGATGGCCTCGAGGACGGCGAGGAGGTGATTCCCGGTGCGGACAACTACATCACCAACGCCAATGACTCTGATTCGGATGATGACGGTCTCAAGGACGGGAACGAGGTGCTGCACATCCCGCGCCCGTGGCAGATGGCGACCAACCCGCTGGTCAATGACACCGACATGGATGGCATGCTAGACGGCTGGGAGATGCAGATCGAGTCGACGATGGATAATACCCACTCACACTCACTCTGGGTGACGATGAACAACTGGATGCCTCCGGGTTGTGATGACATGCAGCAATGTGGTCGAGGGCCTGGTGGCTGGATCTGGTTGAACAGCATCCAGGGATTCGCCAGCTTCGGAGACAAGAACAACGACGGGGAGCCTGACCCGAGGTACTTCGTCCACGAGATGAACTTGACTGGATTCACCATGCCGAACACCGGAGGGCGCTGGGCTCTCGACCCGGCATGGGGCACGATGCTCGACGCTGATTACGACATCGACAACGATACCCTCCCTAACGAACTCGAAGGGCCAGATCGGTGGGACACCAACCCCGTGGACGACGACACCGACGGTGATCGTCTCCCCGATGGATGGGAGGTGCGCTACAGCGCTCAGGCGATATCGGAAGGGCTGGTGGACAACGCTTCGCTCGAACAACTCGGCGCCCGCGGCCCGATGGACCCGTCGGTGGCCGACAGCGATCAGGACGGCATCCCCGATGGTGAGGAGGACTTCGACCACGATGGGCTCAACCGCACTGCCATGCTGAACAAGTTCTGTCCCAGATGGGACGATCCGACCTCGAGCTACTGCCACATCGACCCCGATGACCCCGAGGGATCGAAGTTCTACGACGACCTCGAGAACTTCACCAACTACGAGGAGATGCTGAATGGGACCAACCCAGTCCACAATGACTCGGATCTCTGCCCAGATGGATCCTCCTGCCCAGACGGATGGGAAGATGGCCCTGAGGTCTACCACAGGGACAGCGACGGGGACAGCATGTTCGATGGTTGGGAGTACTACTTCCGCTTCGATCCATTCGATTCAGGTGACGCACTGCTCGATGTCGATTCTGACGGATTCACCAACAGGTGTGAACACGAATGGAACACCAACCCGAAACGGGGCGACAGTTATCCCGGACAAGGCCAACTCTGCGATAATTTCGCGTAACCGTGACTTCAGGTCATCGCGCGGATGCTGATTGAGCGATGGCGGGGTTGCACAACTGCCGTCATGATTGAAAGCAGAGCAGTGTCGGAGGCTTGGCGATGAGGGTCATTCGCGGTGTTCTCGCACTGCTGCTCGTGCTGCTGATGTTCACCTCCTCCGGGGCCATTGTCCCCGCAGTGGATCTCGGCATGACCAACGCTGCCGCGGGGGAACTGGACAATCCGCCTGTGGTGGGAATCTCCCAGCAGCATGGGGCGGTGTTCAACGACACGGTGGTCATCCACGGCATGGTGCACGACGAAGCGGTGCCCGCCGATCTGCAGTGGGAGTTGCTCAGTGACGGGGAGGTGCTGGTGGAGGAATCGATGCTCGATTCGCTGTTCGAGGCCACCAGCGGCCAAGACGGGCGGAGTTCATGGCACTGGACAGCCACGTTCGACATCTCCGCCTGGAACCCGTGCGCCTGCCAGTTCCTGGTCAGGGCCATCGATGCGTCCGCACAACTCGCAGAGGACCGACTGCTCCTGTTCGGACGCTCGGAAGGCGATGAACTGCCACCGAACCTGCTGCTCGAGACACCTTCGATGGGCAGCATCTGGCGCGGAGAACTTGTCCTTACGGGAGTGGCGTTCGACGACGATGGCTCGGCACCCGAGATGGAATGGGCTGTGCTGGCGTTCAATCAGGCCCAGTATGCCTGTGCGCGGGGCAGCCTGTCGCAATCATTGCCCATCGATGACTGGAACACCGCTCCCGAGGCGGTCTTCCCCAACGGCGGGTTCAGAATCGTCACCCCGACCGACGATCTCGAAGACGGGTGGTTACTGCTGTTGGTTCGCGCTCACGACGGGCTCGGCAACTACTCATCTGTCGCATGCACGTCCATAGCCTTGCAGAACAAGCCACCCATAGCCGAGTTGGTCGGGCCGTCGCAATCCAACGAGTCCGAGCGGGTCACATTCGATGCCAGCGCCTCGGACGACCCTAGTTGGGGACGAGAAGGGCTGCAGTTCACCTTCCTCATCCACCGGGAAGGAGGGATAGGGGCCCCGGAGATGGAACAGGGGGAGCGGCAGGTCACCTTCACCCCGGTACGCGAGGGGAATTACACTGTCTCAGTCATAGTCACGGACACCTCGGGGCTCAGCGCTGTGAACAGCACCACGCTGCAAGTCAGCAACGTGGCGCCGCACGCAGTTGCCACAGTGGACGGCATTCCCTTCGACGCCAACTCGGTGATCAGGTTGTCGGACTCGAAGCAGTGGATTCTGGATGCGAGCGGGACCGAGGACACGGAGAACGACCAAGGCTCGCTCATCTACACCTGGTACATCGATGGCGACCCGCTGTTCCTTGGGGAGACGCGCGCGCTGATGCGCGCGCAGATCACGGATGATTCGAAGACCCACTCGCTGGCGTTGTCCGTCGAGGATGACGATGGGGTGCGGGACTCGCTCAGCACACGATTCGGCATCGTGGACACCCCCTCCGACCCACTCTACGAGGAGCCTTTGGGCTGGAGCGGACGCATCCAGTCAGCGGTAGGTGGTTTCCTCAACATGCTGCTGCTGTTCACGCTGGCGATGGTCGTCATCGCCTTCGTGACGGCCAGGCTGACGAGCGGGGAGCGCGAAGGAGACATCCCTCGTTGGATTCCCAAGAGGATGCGCGAACAGAGGGATGACGAGGATGACGATTCCGGGGCTGAACCTGAATCAGATGAGGAAGAAGACACTGCTTTCGATGACTGAAGGGTTGAAGCGAGATGTTCAGTCTCGCCGGCCCGATGAGCGAGGAGCATGGCCTCACCGTAGGTGAGGCGCCGCCGCCTGTGAGCCACGCCGAACTGCGTGAGCGACAGCAGGCTCTGATGGCACATCTCCCCACGGATGCACTGCTGCTGATCGTCAACAATCCCAAGGCCATCCGCTCCCGTGATGTCGAATACCCCTATCGAGCCAACAGCGACATGCTCTATCTGGTGGGCTGGGATGAACCGAACGCAGTCGCCTGCCTGTACAATGGCGGCGACGGCTGGAAGACCCGGCTGTACGTGCCACCACGCGATGTGCTGGCCGAGACGTGGACTGGACTGCGCCCCGGGGTCGAGGGCGCGTTGGCTGATTGGCCGGTCGATGAGGCCGCTTCGGTCGACGAACTGGAGGATGGGCTGAAACCGCTGCTCGACGCATGTAGGTCGGTCTACCACATCCGCGGGCTTTCGGACAGGGTCGACAAACTGGTCGATTCAGCACTGCTCGAACAGAGTCGCGACCGCCAGCGCAAGGGAAGCGGTCCTGCCGATCTGTGCGATCCGAGGCCGCTGCTCTCAGAGATGCGGCTCATCAAGTCCGAATCCGAGTTGTCCCAGATGCGCCACGCCTGCCAGATCTCATCATTGGCTCACGTGAAGGCGATGCGCGGTAGTACTGGTGGAGTAGCCGAATACCAGCTGCAATCCCTCATCGAGGGCTGCTTCCTGTGGCATGGGAGCCGCTGGGCCTATCCGAGCATCGTGGGCGGGGGCGACAATGCCACCATCCTGCACTATCAGGACAATGACGGCACCGTTGCCGACGGTGACCTCGTGCTCATCGACGCGGGCTGCGAGGTGAACGGCTACGCGGCGGACATCACACGGACATGGCCTGTCAACGGCAAGTTCAGCGACGCCCAGCGGGAGATCTACCAGATAGTGCTGAACGCACAACTGGCCGCAATCGACGCCTGCCGAGTGGGCAACCCCTACGACGCTCCGCACACTGCTGCCAAGGAGTCCATGGCTCAAGGGCTGCTCGACCTGGGAGTGTTGGCAGGCCCGAGTCTGAAGCAGGCGCTCAGCGTTGAGCAGCTGGGGCTGTGGTACATGCACAACACCGGACATTGGATCGGACTGGATGTCCACGACGTGGGAGTCTACCGACCTGATGACGAACCGCGTGAGTTCGAGCCGGGAATGGTGATCACGGTGGAGCCCGGACTCTACTTCGGCGCTTGGCGAGGGGATGTGCAGTGTCCCGAGAGATATGCCGGCATCGGTGTGCGTATCGAGGATGATGTGCTCATCACCGACGGTGAGCCGGACATCCTGACAGCCGCCTGCCCGAAGGAAGTGGCGGAACTGGAAGCGCTGATCGGGACGAACGCCTGAGGTGGTGACGACATGCAGTGGCAGGACATTCTGGCTGCACAGTCAGAAGCGGGTGCGGCGCGGCTGACGGAGGAGGAGGCTACAATCCTCTACGAGAAGGCGGATCTGGCGGAACTTCAGCAGGCGGCGCTCGACCGCAGGCGAACCCAGGTCCCCGGTGGCGTGGTCAGCTACATGGTCGACCGCAACGTCAACTACACCAACGTCTGCACCATCAACTGCCAGTTCTGCTCCTTCTACCGCCCACCCGGTCACGCTGAGACATACACCCAGACCTACGAGCAGATCAGCGAGCGAGTGCGCGAACTCGAGGACATCGAGGGAGTGCGCATCCTGATGCAAGGGGGAGTTCATCCCGACCTGCCCATAGAGTGGTACGAGGACCTGTTGCGCCACCTGCGCACCAACCACCCCACCATCGCACTCGACTGCTTTTCGCCCATCGAGATCGAGGGCATCGCCGATGTCACTGAATTGTCCACTCTCGAGGTGTTGCGCCGCTTCCAGGAGTGCGGAATGCACGGGCTTCCAGGTGGAGGAGCAGAGATGCTGGTAGACGAGGTGCGCCTCGACGTATCGCCCAAGAAGGGCTCCGCCGACAACTGGCTGCGGGTGATGTCCGAGGCGCAGAGCCTCGGGATGACCACCTCGGCGACCAACGTGTTCGGCTTCGGCGAGACTGAAGCCCAGCGGGTCCGTCACATGGCGCGTGTGCGCGAGGTGCAGGACGATGCGCTGGCGAACGGTTGGGTCGGATTCACCTCGTTCATCTCGTGGCCGGTGATGCTCGAGACCAACGTGTTCGGGAAGCGCAACCGCGGACGCAACCGCTACGAGTTGGGTGCCAGCCCGACCGAGTATCTCCGGCATGTCGCCGTCTCACGCCTGTTCTTCGACAACATCGAGCACATCCAGGCATCCTGGCCCACTATGGGCATCGAGGTGGCACAGATGGCGCTGTTCGGCGGCGCTGATGATGCTGGCTCGACGATGATGGAGGAGAACGTCGTCTCCGCCTCAGGAACGCGCAAGGTGCTGGCGACCGAACTTGAGCTGCAGGAGACAATCCTCAGGGCCGGATTCACCCCGAGACGCCGGGATTCCGACTACAACCTGCTCGACACGCCCGACCTTGAGATCGATGTGCAGGCATTCCCATGCCCACCGCCGTTGCAACCGGTGTGAACATCACTTGTCGGTCGCCAGCCGCTCATCGCGAGCGATCCGTTGCTGCGTCTGCGGTGTGCCTGTCTCCTGCGATTGTGGGCCGTAGCACGGTTGTCCCGCATCGGCATCGAACGCGGGGGCGATGTTGGAGATGTTCTCGTAATAGACGATCATGATGTTCGCCCGGATGTTCGGATTGCTGCTCGTCTCGGTGTACTGCTGGCCGTTCCACAGCCCTTGGTAGAGCATGTCGTTGGCTCCATTGGTGTTGACCCAGCCGGTGATGTCGTGCAGCCACAGATCGGTCTGCTGACCGGGGCACCAGCCAGCCCTGCCGTACGGCCAGGAGCCGTACTGGTTGGCCACCGTCCCTTCATCCATCGTCTTCTTGCACCCCTGCCGGTCGCTGCCCACACTGGAGTTCCCCGCCATCGGATGGTCCTCGGTGGCGTCGTTGCCGTTCATCGAGAAGCGGTGTTCGTGGTTGCAGAACTCGGCGCAGTTGTTCGGGTCGTTGCCGAATCCGTGGCCGGTGACCCAGGAAACGATCTCGACCTTGTCGAAGGAGCTGCTGGAGTTGACCGCGTGAACCCGCTTGTAGCGGGACTGGTTGTTGTAATCCGAGTTGAAGGTGCCACCGCTGAATGCCAATTCCCCGCGGACCGGACGCATGCCGTCGTCATCCCAGGTGGAGAGAATGATGCTCACATTGAGCCATCCACCGTTGGCTCCCGAGTAGCGGAAGCGACGCTCGCCACCGTCCTTGATGAGCCACAGCAGAGGGGATGTGTCTGTGATCCATTTTCCTTCTCGACCGTAAGTCGTGATGTACCTACCTAGCTCGGTTCCACACACGCTCGAGTTGTCGGCATCGCAGATGTAGAGGTACTGGATGTAGTCCCACTCATGGCAGCCCCCATAACGGTCGGTCGAGCCGTCCCCATCGTCGTCGATTCCGTAGCGATCCCTGTGCTCGCTGCAGGCGTGGTGCATGTAGACCTCCATGGTGTTGAATCCCTGCATCGTGCTGGCGTTGGGCAAGGTGCCGTTCAGGTAGGAGGTATGTCCTCCGCCCCAGCCCCCGGAGTGCCGCTCCCCCGCCCAGATGTCGATGACCGTGACAGCCGGGTCCGTGCGGCGAAGTTCGACTTCGAACTCCTTGTTCCACATGTCGGGCTCATTAGCGATGTAATCCAATCTATAGCAACATGAACTGCTCTGCCAGTCGAACAGACTGCCAAGCTCACGCCAGCGCTGGAAGCGGTCGATTCCGTAGTAGAACTTGCTCCAGTCACCGATGACGTCGCGCAGGCTGCCATCGACATCCCAGCCCCTCTCGTTGACGTAATGGAGGCGTCCGCTCCAGCTGTCGCGGACCTCCTGCGGTTGGTTGCCGAGCCACGAATCCACCCTCGCTTTCATGCCTGAGATGTCGTTGGCGTAGTCACTGTCGTAGGAGCCGAAGAAGATGTGCGTGTTCAAGGGGGTCGCGCCCAGTAAATCTCCGACGTTCTGACCCCACAGATTGGATATGTAGGAGTTCGATTTCTGGTTGAAGATGAACAGGTAGGTGTGGTTGCCGTCCCAAGCATCCTGGATGCGCCAGTTACCTGATGTCGTCTGGATCATCATCGTCCCGACGCGGCCGAACCGATCGGTGGTGTAGGGCCCGCTCCCATTCCAGGGCACCGGATGCTGCAGAACGTTGCACCCAGCGGCATCCACAGTCCATTTCTGCTGACTGCCCGGACACTGGTCGACGTTGGCGAACACGCCGTCTCCATCCAAGTCAGCACATCCTTGTTCGTTGGCAATCATCCCGGTTGGCGTGCCAGGACACAGGTCGAGGTCATCTGTCACGCCGTCGCCGTCAGTGTCCCGCTGGTAGTCAGCGCAGCCAGATTCGTCTACCGGAGCACCCAGCGTGGTGTCGGGGCAGGTGTCATTGGTGTCGAGGACGAGGTCATTGTCGTCGTCCTCATCCTCATCGCTGTCGCGGCAGCCGTCGTCGTCGCTATCGGTGCTAGCGTCTGGCACCCAGCCAATCACCCCCTTCGGGCAGTCGTCGAGGTGATCAGGAATCGAGTCGGAGTCGTCGTCGTCATCTTCACTGGAATCCTTGCATCCATCTCTGTCGTGGTCGTTGGCGAAGGTGGAGGACCACCCGTAGGGCGAGTCGAGGCAGGAGTCCACAGCGTCGATGATTCCGTCGCCGTCGTCGTCATCGTCCTCGGTCGCATTCAGACAGCCGTCA
>CALCOR010000139.1 GCA_937897085.1 uncultured euryarchaeote
GCAGCGTGGACCGTCGTCGGCGCCGATTTCGTCACCACGAGCGACGGCACTGGCGTTGTTCACACGGCCGTGATGTACGGTGAGGATGACTACAATCTGGGTATGAAAGAAGGATTGCCAGCGCAGCATACCGTCGGCATAGATGGCAGTTTCATCTCCGGAACACATCGATTGCTGGATGGCCGCTACGTCAAGGATTGTGACGAGGACATCATCGATCTTCTGAGCGACGAGAACAAACTCTACCGCGAGCACATCTACACTCACGACTACCCACATTGCTGGCGCACCGACCATCCTCTGCTCTACTACGCGATGGACAGTTGGTTCGTGCGCATGACGGCGGTCAAGGAGCAGATCATGCTGCACAACTCTGAGGTCGAATGGGCGCCTGATTGGACTGGCAGCAAGCGCATGGGCGAGTGGCTTTCCAACATCAAGGATTGGGCCATCAGCCGCACGCGCTACTGGGGCACGCCGATCCCGGTCTGGATCTGTGCAGATTGTGGCCACGAGCACTGCGTCGGCAGCATCGCTGAGATGTTGGAGATGAAGACTGATGAGTCGCCGACTCCGCCAGAACTGCATCGCCCTTATGTCGACGATGTCAAGTTGCACTGTCCGCAAAGCGGTTGCTCAGGAGAGATGCTTCGTGAGCCCTACGTGATGGATTGCTGGTTCGATTCGGGCTGTGCTTCCTTTGCGCAGTGGCATCATCCGTTCGAGAATTCGGAGGATTTCGACGCCTCATTCCCAGTCGATTACATCTGCGAGGCGGTCGACCAGACTCGCGGCTGGTTCTACTCGCTGCTGGCTATCGGAACCACGGTTTTCGACAGCATCACCTATCGTCGCTGCCTGTCGTTGGGTCATATTCTCGATAAAGACGGCAAGAAGATGAGCAAATCGCGCGGCAATGTCGTGAACCCTTGGGACCACTTCGACAAGGAGGGTTCGGATTCGATTCGCTGGTACATGATGACCCAGAGCGCGCCGTGGACGCCGACCAATTTCGACCCCATGGGGGTTCGCGAATCCTACGCCAAGATGTTCCTCACCCTGTGGAATGTCCACCGCTTCCATTCGGACTACGCTGCACTGGATGGTTTTGATGCAGATGATGAGGCGGGCTACGTAGCGATTGGGGATCGCAGCCCGCTCGACCGTTGGATCCTGTCACGATTGAATACGGTCGCGAATGGTTATCACGAGCATTTTGTGGCCTGGGATTTCCACAAGGCCGGGCGGGAGTTGGAGGCTTTCGTCGTCAATGATCTGTCAAATTGGTACGTTCGACGGAGTCGACGCAGGCTCTGGGATGAGGCTGATTCCAACGATAAGCGGGCCTGCCAGCACACTCTGCACGAGGTTCTCGTGACGGTTTGCAGGTTGATGGCGCCGGTCGCTCCTTTCATGCCTGAGCGGATTCACCGAGACTTGACTGGGGCATCGGTTCACCTCGCTGATTGGCCGGTTGGTTCTGAATTGGTCGATGCGAATCTGCCGCCTCTGGATTATGGGCTCGAGCAGGAGATGGCACTTGTGCGCACGCTTGCCGAGAGAGGTCGACGGGTTCGTGTTGAGGCGGGGCGACGGCAGCGTTTGCCTTGTCGGGCCGGTTGGATTGTCGGCGGGCCCGACATCTCGAGATTCCACGATTTACT
Source organism: uncultured euryarchaeote (assembly GCA_937897085.1). Lineage (GTDB taxonomy): Archaea > Thermoplasmatota > Poseidoniia > Poseidoniales > Thalassarchaeaceae > JAKUTA01. Next base: position 1,665 of record CALCOR010000139.1, read on the forward strand.
GGCTGAGGAATTGAATGTCGAGTCGCTGAC
>CALCOR010000140.1 GCA_937897085.1 uncultured euryarchaeote
CATCGCCACCGCCTGCGCCAGATCGGTTCCCGAGGAGTGGAGCAAGCAGGTCGAGCCGGGTGGCGTGATCATCGCCCCCATCCAGCGGCGACTCGGGCGCCAGATGCTCGTGAGAATCACCAAGAGGAGTTCCGGACAGGATACACAGAATCTCTGCCCGGTTCGCTTCGTCCCGCTCGTGGACGAACGAGGAGGAGGGCGCAGGGCGTCAGTCTTGGGCAGATTGTTGCGCAGGCGCTCATGAATCACTCGTGCGTCGAGAGTTTGCGGATGGCTGGTTTCGATTCCAGACGAGCGAGCGCCTCGCGGTAATCGTTGGGTGAGAAGTAGCCGCTGAACTCTCCATTCACATCAACCGCTACGACCGCGTGCGGCTGGCGGGCGTTCATCATCTCGATCATCTCATCGATATCATCGTCGAGTCCGACCTCCATCACGTCACCATCCATGTGCATCCCGCAAGTGTCGGAGTTCACGTCGCTGCCACCGGCAACCGCCATCAGGATCTGCGCCGGAGAAATGACACCCTTCACCTTGTTATCGTCACCGAGCACGATGAGGATGCCACGACGCAGTTCTACCAACTTCCCAGCCGCATCGGCAAGAGTGTCATCCATCCCTACAGTGTCATGTTCATCGGTGAGCACGAGGTCGCTCACCTGTACGTCGTCAGACATCATCGCACCTCACCCACAGACCCTTCTCTCCAGTTCTTAGAACTGTTGTATTCCCCCTCAGGCACTACCACAACACTAGCCTGTATCGAGAGGGCGAGCGGACAAGTGGTCCGCGAACGGTGAATCGTCGCCATTGTGCGCTTTCAGACCTCAACCGACCCGTCGACTTCAAGACAGGTTCAACGCGGCTGCTCTACTGAGGTATGGTGATGGGACCTCGACACGCGGTTCGAGTGGTTCCGCTCGTGCTGTTGCTGATGCTGACAGCAGGATTGCTTCCGCTGACTCCTCTGAGCGGGTCCGCAGACGCCCAGGTAACCTGCTGTGATGCACACACGTATGACTTCGTACTCATCGAAGCCGGGGACGACGGGAGGCTCTCTCCGTTCGCCGCCGACCTCGGCCAGGAGCAGGAGGCATGGGTGAATCAGTCCACACCCCAGAGGACCGAGATCGCCAAGTGGCTGGTGTCGGGTATGGTGGCCGGTGACTATCCGGAGAAGGACTGGAGATTCGAATTGTCCTACGAGGTGGAGAACGCGGCCGGGATGCAGGTCAATGCCACTATCGAGGTGCGCATCGGTGACCGTACCTACGAGGCAGGGACATTGACCAATCCTACTTATTCCCCGGGAACAGGTACCATCGAGATCGATGTGCCCGTCGATGCGGGCAGAATTCACTCGACCGGTGATGTGCTGATCGTCACCTTCAGCGTCGATACGCTGATCTTCAACGCGCCGGGAGATGATGCGGGGGTTCGATTCATCTGGGGTACTGAGGAGAACCGTGGGTTCCTCTCCGTCGAGTTGCCACTGTTCGAGATGGACTGGCAACCGCCTATTGTCCAAGGGCATGTGGTCCACTTCCCAGTGGTCCTGCGCTCCGGTTTCGGCCAACAGTTGTGGGACAAGGCGTTCGTGGAGTTCCGCGTCGATGGCATGACGATCAGCACGGTGATCGCCACCACGCACCCAGACGGAGTGCAGGCGATACTCACCTGGCAGGCACCCGCTTCGGCCGAGGATGGAGTCTACACGGTGAACCTCTCACTCAGGGTTGATTCCGCACAGACGATTCCATTCGATGGTGGTATCCAGATGGCGCTCACCTTCGGCGACAACGGGGGGGCGGAGATCGGGATGTTCCCGCCTGCCGAACCACTGCGCAGCGGGGGCTCTGACCTCAGCGTGAACATCAACGCTGAGGTGGACAGCGGCGACAGATTACGCCGGATGGTGAGCATCGAGTTCAGCGGCCCTATGGCACAGTGGGTACGCTGGGGACTGGACAACATAGGAAATGACAGCCTCGACAGCATATCCATATGGCGCGATGTTTCACCCACCAGTTCCACCGAGGCGGTACGCAACAACCAGCAGATTGACGGCGTCGAAATCCAGGCGCTCGAATCTCACCTCTCCGGTCGCGCCTCTTACCTGCAGGATTTCCTGTTCGACGGACTGATGCTTGAACCAGAACGGCTTCTGGGTGTACGCCCGGTGGAAGCGGCCGCCTCACCGAGCGTTCGAATCAACCTGCATGACGAGCGTGGCTTCAGTTCAGAGAGGGTGACCATCACCATCGACCTGCTCGAGAACATTCGTATCAACGAGAAGATGGTGCTGTTCGACACCTTTGTCCGCGTGCAGCCTTCGGCCACTCCATTCTGGACGGTGGTGGTCATCGAGGCGCATCTGCGCACATCGGCAATGGTGGGATGTGCCGCCGTCGATGGCATGGGAGTTGACTACACGCACAACAGGGTGCTGGTGACTGAGCGCATCGAGGTCGCAAAGCAGACGCTGACCAGCGACGGTGAATTGGGTGACTTCTCGGTGAATTTCGTGTTCGGCAGCGTGGTGCACAGCCCGTTACTGTCGTTCATCGAATCTCTCACCCTGCTTGCGGGGGTGATGTCGTTCGCCTGGCTGCTGACTCGCGGCAAGTCGCGCACCGGCATCTGGCTCAGCCTTCCTGCGCTGCTCGCAGTCTGGCTGGTCGCCTACATCCTCGCTCTCCCACTCCCATTCCTGCTCGGCGCCGTGGGTGCCGCCGGACTGCTGCTGCTCGTCATCGCGTTCGTCACCCCGCGGACTCTCAACGAGGAATCGTTGCTCGATGCGCTTGACGCGTTCGCCACCATAATCCCTGGCAGAGGCGGGCGCAAGCGACGTTTGCCGGTGATTCCCGTGGTGGTCTGTCCCGCCTGTTCGATGCGCAACCCGGTTGCCAGCGAAGAACGACCCTACCGAATGCCCTGTGGTGGCTGTGGTGCGCGTCTGCGCATCGACTGAGGGCCGGCAGAAGGCGTTTGAACCACGGCGGGCTGCGGACCACGATGCACTCATTGCTCGAGACCGAACCGTTCCAGAGTCTGGCACCTGTGTTGAGAGCCGCGGCCGGTACACTCAGGACCAACTCACCGATCACTTTGTGCGCTGAGCCGACGATTGTCGGCGCCCTGGCGCTGGCGCATCTGGAGGCAGCCCTCTTGGATGCAGGGATCGCATACCGAAGACGCGTTCCACCTCGCGATGGACTGGCGTCATCAGTAATCATCGTCAGCGAGGAATCGCCACAAGTAGAACCGAAACCACTTGAATCCGGACCTTTCAGGTTGACCCTCTCCCCTCTCAGCGTGCACGCGCTCTACGGTCATGATGGCAGTTCTCATTCCGGTACTCTGTCACCGGTCGCACAGGCGGCTGCGCTCGCGGCAGAGATTGCACCGGACGGTAGGCGGGTGCGTATGCTGCGTCCCTGGATGCTCGCTGGGAACTGGCACTCGGATGCACTCGACACCTCGTATGACCCGGTCTACAGCAGGTTGCGCGACCATCTGCGAGATGAGGGAGCGTTTCGCGTCGTTCCACTTCCATCGGTGACCGAACCGGATGCAGCTCTTCTACCGACCATCGATGGGGAGAGGATGTCCGCCACCAAGGATTCCTGGAGCGGACTCGACGAGCAACAGCGTGCGGAAGCCCTCTCGGAAATCGCTGCACCCGAGGTGTTCAACGGCTCGCTCGGTACCGCTCGCTTGGAGGAACTGGTCTGGCACCGGCTGGTGGTCTCAAACAGCCCTCGCGACCTGCATTCGCAATTCGCCGCCCTGCAGACACGATTCTCTGGCGACGAGATTGAAGCCGCCAACAGCAGCATCGACCAACTTCTCTCCACGGGAGAGGTGGAGTGAATACCGGACTCAGTCTACGATGAGGCGAATCTGGTCACGCTTGTAACGCCAGTCTGCCGGAAGCCGACCGGTGCCGATGTGGTAGCGGGCGCTTCGGCGGATCTTCGATTCGGTCAGTTCCAACTGCCGACGGTTGTGCAGATCCTTGCGGTTCTGCTCGAGATGGTCGACGAGCCTGAGGGCCTTGCGCATCAGGTTCATCATCTCGTCGGGATATTTCGGAATCATGTCATTGTCAACCAGCACGCCAGCCACCCTCTTGTTGAGCAGTAGGCGCACGTTGGGAACAGCATGCTGGTCGCGCAGGATGGTGCCGATCATCGCTGCTGAATTGCCATCGTCATACAGTTTGCAGATGAGTTGTTCCACCTTCTCCTTGTCCTGCTCAGACCACTCCGGGACCTCGGTTAGCAGCGGCCTTGAGGAACCTGAGGAACCTTTGCCACTGCTGTGCATCTTCGCCATGGTCTCACCTCAAGCGACTCGCCGACCTGCTCCCCCTTCATAACCGCTACGCTGCAAGGATGCATGCCCCCTCGTGCAGACTATGTCCACTCACAGTCGGTGCTTGGCGCGGGCTAGTCTTCCAGGGGAACCAGAGTACTCCCACGCGGCGGCAAGCGAGCGGACGGTGCCGAGTAGGTCTCCGTCACGCAGAACCAGCACGTCATCACCGACACGAATGTCCCCCTCGATACTGTCGACCATCGGGCCGAACACGTCACCTTTCCAGTCGGGACCAGGCTGCAGGTGTACGCGGCTGAGGGTGTTCGTGTCCGCCAGTAGGGGGAGACTCGCTTTGGCGAAGGCGAAGCGGCCGGCGCGCGGATGCCATTGCGCGAACTGCTCGTCAGCGACGAATATCTTCCAATCGGGCGGGCGTCCGACCACCTTGGCGTCAGCCAGCCATTCGTCGGTGCCGTGGTACCAGCGCGACAGCGCACGGAACTTATCGAGCAGATGCTCACGTTCACTCATGCGCTCACCTGAGTGGTATCGCTCTGCAGCGTCCTCGCTGGCCTGCTGTAGTCGGGCTAGCGCTGCTTCTGACCCGGCTGTATCTCCCTGACGGGTGTCGATGACTTCGACGTCGGCGTCGATGTCGATCCCAGAGTGGTTGATGACGAGTTCGTATCCGACGCGAGATACGAGTGCACGAACGAGTCGAGTGATGTCCTCCAGTTCGGATGAGCCCCAGTCACCAGTGACAGGGATGTCGTAATGTGCAGCCGGCCAGAGGTCCTCGAGCTCCCGTGGAACGAGACCTAGGGGGGCGGTAACCATCACCTCGTGCAGGTTTCTGCGCCTCAGCGAACGGCGGAAACGCCAGTGGGAGTTGGACAACCGATACGGTTTGCGTTTGCTGCATGGAAGCAGCACCAGCACCTTCGACTGCGTAGAGGGGGGGGTGTGGTCATCCTCCATGCGCTGTATCCAGTCGGCGATTAGCGCGTCGTTGGTACTGGTAGCAGAATTACATCGCCAGCGTCTGCCGTCGGGAACCTTGCGCGCCAGCGGAGGGGAGGGGAGAAGCGTGAGTGCCTGCTCATCCTCGACTGTCAGCTGCTCGCGCTTCGCCGCGGATTCTCCCAACGAGGCTCTCATCAGGCGGTCGTGGAACCTTAGATGCTCCACCAACCTCGAACTGTTCAGCGCCCGGCGCTCTACCAGTTCCCGTAGCGTCCCATCCCTGATCGCCTGGCGCACGTTGGCCAATTCATCCACCCAAGCCGCGAGTTGCCTATCCATCTCTGTGGATTCCTCAAGGCTGGCATCGGGGCGACGAGGACCTGAGGAGGAGAGCAGCGCACCGGCTGAGGCGGCCTGCCTGCTCCGTCCGAGGTCGTGCAGATCGACCCCGAACCATGTCAGCAGAGCAAGATTGTCCGGGCCTGACAGCCCGGGGCACCATATCAGCGACACCGGGTGACGAGTGCGCAACACTGCTAGTGCGCGCACAAGCCGTCCAGGATGCTGCGCCAGTTGCAGCGCATCTGTGAGCACCAGAACACCGGGAATCGTCTGCGGGTCGGCGAGCACCTCGTCGTGCAGCATCCGTTGCCAGGAGACCGGCATGACCTCCCCCACTCCGGCGCGGGAGAGTCCGGAGTCGGCGGTGGCGAGCGATGGCGGGAGGGTGTGGCCGAGGGTGACGCGCCATTCAGGAGCAGGGTCCTCGAACGGATGGGCTAGCGGAGCGCGGGCGCGTAGAACGAGTTCAGCTGGCAGAGAACTGGAATCGTGAGCGGAGACCAACGGCGCCAGAGCCACCGTCAGCGAATCCCCAAGGTCGCTGATGTCGGATTCGGAGGCGATCAGGCAGGGGGACTGCGCCACTGACGACTTGCGGTCACCCAACGCGATGATGCGTGCGTGGCGCATACGATCCGTGACCGTGCGACCGAGATGCTGTTCTGACACGATGCGGGCGACCTGTGCGCTGTAATTGAACGATTCTATAACCGGCGAGCGGCGCGCGCCATGCATGCGCAGCATGGTCGCGGCTTGTACGGTTCTATGCTTGCTGCTGTTATCCTCAGTGATGTTCGCGGTCCCTCCGCAATCCGCCACCGAACCAGATAGGGAACTCATCTCACCAATGAATGCCCAGACCGTCCTCCTGACCGACGCTCAGCAGGAGGTGAACTGGTCGGTCGAGGTGCGCAGCGGCCCGTTCTTCGTGGCGGTCGATTGCTTTGCTGAAAGTGACTGCCCACAGACCACTCTGACTCTCACCGAGGTTGGGGGAACTGTCCATCAGGCGACCGAAAGGTTCCGTATCGAGTTGTCCGGAAATCTAAGTGCGGGCACCCACACGCTGAGCATCAGCCGTGACTCCTCCTCCGGTGGCCTGTCATTGACGCTGACCACCATCTGGCTCGATCCCATGGGAGGTGAGTTCCTCGACGCCCCCTCCGACCTGCCCTCTCCGGGCAGCGATGCGAGCGCTTGGCCAATGCTGTCCGCTGTCGGATGCGGAAACTACACTGCATGCGGGGCCACGGACAGGGGGGCGCTCGGCAGCGCATCGAACTGGTGGAACGGAAGCCTGGCAGATGTGGATGACATTGACACCCTGCTGCTCAACGGAAGCGATGGCGACGTGTTCGAGATCGAACTGGTGGGACATTCGACCGAGGTGACCATCGAGATCTGGAATCGAACCGATGACGACCTGCACATGCTCTCAAGCAGTACCCATGGCGTCGCACAACTTCCTGAATCAGATTCGCGCCAGGTGCTCAGCCAACCTGCGCAAGGCGAGTTGTGGCTGGTGCTGATCACTGCGGGAGGTGAAGGAGGGATGTACTCGCTGAATGTGGCAAGACATTCAGCAGACCTGGAATCGGGGCTCGGCGACCTCCCTGGCATTCCATTCCTCTCTCCTGAACACACCACAGGGGTGGCGGCATCGGGTCATCTGGACGACGACGACGACGCTGGTGACATGCTCAGATTCCCGGCCGGGTCGCGCTCGCGCGTCAGCATTGTATGGACGAGCAGTTCACCCAGTGACCTCAGTCTGCATGTGCACAACCTCACGTGGGACCTGTTCATCACGTATCCGTCGACTGTCGGCTCCGGTGTGGAACTCGTTCTTCCCGAGGGAGCGGACGGATTCTCAATCGGGTTCGACAACCAATCGTCTGCACTGATCTGGACGCTGTTGGCGACCGACCTCGGCCCACATGATGCGGGCTATCTCGGTGATGCCACCGACCACCGCCCTACCGGAGTGGCTGACGCGGCGACGATGCAGGAACACACAGGGTCCAGCGGGACGATCTCTGGCAGCCTGGATGTCGACGACCAGCGCGATGTCTATCTCATCGAACGGGAACTCGGATTCCCCGACCGCAGCTGGTTCTCGACCACGCTGGACTCGGAACCGGGCTGCTGCCGGGTGAGTATCGAGCAACTGAACACATCGGCGTACATCGGTTGGACCACGGTGGGGAGCAACACGAGCGACTTGGTGGGCATGAGCACCAGCGTCGGCCTCGAATTGGACCACGGGCGGCATCTGCTGGTGGTGGAACCGGTGGGTCCGGTGAATGAGCAGGTGGAGTACACCTTGTTGTGGGGATGGGCGACCCCGGAAGTAGAGGATAACGAGACCGATGGCGAATGGCAGGACCTGTCGGGAGAATTCAGGAATTTCTACATCCTCATTGGTGTGCTGTTCCTCTCCCCGTGGCTGTTGATCTTCTACTGGAGGTGGCATGACAGCGGGACCCTTCGATTGGAGGAACACGAGCGCAGACGGTTGACGCGCCTGCGCGAACGTCTGGTGGCGGCTGATGTGGACGATGCCGATGACCCGCACGCGCTCGAAGACGCGCTGAAATCGCTGGCTGACACAGACTGGGAGGCGCTCATCCTGGAGTGGGGGGAGCCAGTGGTGCGACACCTGACCGATGGCATAGATCTCGCCTGCTGGCGGCTTGAGAGCAGCGATGAATCGGTGCGGCTCGCGGTGGGCATCAGCATCGGTTCGGATTCATGGACCCTCGCCGCGCTGCGCTTCCAAGCTGTCGAGGGGGCTGAATGGAAGGTAGGCACGGTCGTTCCCGAGTCCATGGCCGAGGGTGACGAACTGTTCCTTGGCGAACTGTCGACGAACAGTGACCGCTTCCTGCGCGTCGACCTCGAAGGCAGCGCTGCCGGACTCGACATTCATCTGTCCGGATTGGTGGGTGGCAATCCGATCGCCGCCATCCCGACACGCGCGGTGATGCTTGAAGAGGAGTGAGAGACTTCACCGGTTGCGGCGCCTTTCACTTGCTTCACGTCGAACTTCGTCCTCGACGTCGTCCTCCGAGATGCTCAACTCCTCTCGCAGCGCCTCGACCTGCTTCTTGGTCTCCTTGGACGGCTTCTGGGGGACATGCATCTTCAGCAGCACGGTGATGTCACCCCGACCTCTTCCCCTCCGGTGAGGCAGCCCGCGGCGACTAATGAGCAGCGTGTCCCCCGGCCGCGAAACTGCCGGGACAACGATGCGCAGTGGTTCGCCATCGACGTGCGGCAACTCGACAGTCGTGCCGAGCAGCAGTTCAGGGTATCCGAGTGGGAGAGCCATCAGCAGATCGGCGCCGTCACGCTCGAACCATTCGTGGTCGTCGATGGCGATTTGGATGTAGAGATCACCGGCCCGGCCACGACCACCGTGTGCCGGCTCACCCTTCCCCGACATGCGTAGGCGCGTCCCATCGAGCACACCGGGAGGCACGTTGAACCTGAGCGTTCGCGTTCTGGCCTGGCATCCATCTCCGCGGCAGTCGGAGCAGGGTTTGTCGATGATTCGCCCCTCCCCTCTGCAATGTGGGCAGTCGGAGACAATCTGCTGCAGGAACGGGCCGACCTTACGGCTCTGCGTGATTCTGCCCTCGCCGCCGCACGGCACGCAGGAGTTCACCCCATCAGGGCCGGCGGCACCGTTACCGCCACACTTCTCACACGCTTCGAGAAGTTCAAGCTCGACCTCTCGTTCGCCGCC
>CALCOR010000141.1 GCA_937897085.1 uncultured euryarchaeote
CTGTCATGGCGCGCGTGGGAAAGTGACTCTTAAACCGGAGCCGCGCACGGACATCAGATGAGGCCATATGGTGATTGACCGATTCAAATCATGGCGCAAGCAGAAGGATGAGGGGGTGGAGTGCCCGCTCTGCGGCATGAACAGCCCCGAAGGCACCGCCGAGTGCCCACGCTGCTACTACCAGTTGGAGAAGGGTGTCCTGGAGCAGGAAGAACAGGACGTCACCGAACAGGCAGACGGTCTCTTCGATGAACTCAACTCCGAAGATGTAGAAGTTGAGGAGGAGGAGGAACTGGTCGACTGGACCGCCCACTCCTTCGGCGTTGATGATGTGACCATCGATGTCTCGCAGTATGACGATTCAGATATTGTGAACATCGATGCCGCACCCGGATTCGCCACCTATGGGAAGCAGCCGGAACTCTCCGACCATCCTGAGCCCACTGACGATGATCCGACCGATTGGGAGTTGAGCCCCGAGGACGCTCCCGAGGAGGTCGAGCGCTTCGTGGTTCCCAAGCAGCAGGCGGAGCAAACCGAGGAGGACATCATCGACTTCAAGGTCGATCTCGTGGTGCCCCTGTTGCCAAAACAGGGGGAGGGTGGCGAAGATGTCGAGGACGACGATTCGGCTCCGTTGCATGACCCGTCAGCCGTTCCGGATGAAATCGACGAAGAACCGGTTGAACAGCAATCTGAGTCAACCACCTCGGCCGGTGCAGTCTCCGTGACAGAAGCCTCTCCTGCTCCTGAAGTCGTGGAACCTGTGGAACCCGAACCATCGCCTTCGTCCCTCCCGCCGCTGCCTACCCGCCCCACAGAGGCGAACAACGGTGCGGTGGCTGCCATGCCGAAACTGCCTAGCCTTCCCGGCGCCGGAGAGGATGACGCGCCTCCTACAGTCCCTACCCTGCCGAGTCAACCCACTGCCTCGCCGCCAGCGGACGTGTTCGAGGAGAAGCCGCAGACGCAGGAGGCCGATACAGGTCCGACAGAACCCAGTGAGCCGACGGCTGCTTCAGATGCACCTCCAGTGTCGGACCGGCTGTGGCCGTGGCCGCAGGCTGATACGTGGGACGACCTGGCCGTGCGCAGGTCGCTGCGTGACGTGATGGAGCAGGTGAAGTCCGGCTCGCTCGACACTGCGGCTC
>CALCOR010000142.1 GCA_937897085.1 uncultured euryarchaeote
CTACAACGTGACCGTTGACGACCCCAAGTTGTCGTGGCTCTATCCCAGCAGCGCCCGCTATTCCGAGATCTACGGCATGACACGGCACAATCTGAAGCCGGCGACCATCATGGATGACGATCTGCTAGCCGCGCAGGACTTCCTCGATCTGCAGGTGCTGTGGTATCTCTACCAGTTCAGCCCCGACTATGTTCTCGGGAACTACAATGCGAGCCATCGCGATGACGGGCTGGTGGCGCTGTTCGAGCAGTCTGGTGGCTACACGCACGACGACCTGGTGTACGTTCTGGACGCCCAGCATAGCCAGATGGGCAACGTGTTGCCGATGTACAGTGAACTCGCCGCCTCGGGACAGGTGGAATTGACCACGACGCCGTACTACCATCCGATTATGCCGCTGCTGATGATGAACGGATGGCGGTTCGAGGACGGAATCAGCGTCAACAAGGAGGCGTGGCCCGAGGACGTGCAGAGCCAGCTCGTGACCGGCATGGACCTGTTCGAGGACGAACTTGGCTTCCGACCGACGGGGATGTGGCCCAGCGAGCAGTCAGTGAGTCCGAACATGGTGCAGCCGGTATCGGATGTCGGCATCCAGTGGATGATCACCGACGAGGTCAATCTCGCAGGGTCAACGGATAGCGACGGAAACCAGATCGATACCGATGTGGCGAGCAATCTCGCCATGCCGTGGATGGTGACCGGAGCGGATGGAGGAGAAGTGGCGACCATCTTCCGTGATCGTGTCATCTCCGACCGTATCGCCTTCCAGTACGGCTCGATGTCACCGGAAGCGGCAGCATCCGACTTCACCTCCTATGTGGATGACGTCCGCCAGCAATTGCTGGACGAGGGTAAGGACCCGAGCGAACACCTGCTCACGGTTGCACTCGACGGTGAGAACTGGATGTTCATGTCCGACTTCCAGCACCACGACAACGGTCGTCCGTTCATGGACGAGTGGTACAGTCGTCTGGACAGCCACCCCAGCATCGTCACGACCACCCCATCGGAGTTCCTGGCACAGAACCACACACTCCCTAGCATCCAGACAATCGCAACCGGATCGTGGATCGACGGAACCCTGTCCACCTGGGCCGGCGAGGCCGAAGAGAGTCTTGCATGGCAGCGCTTGATCGAGGCACGCTCGGCGTTGCTCGACTTCGAGGAGCAGAACCCGGCCGACCCCGGTCTGGATGCGGCCTGGGAAAGCCTGTACATCGCTGAGGGAAGCGACTGGTACTGGTGGTACGGACTCGATCAGGACAGCGGCTACGACGAACTGTGGGACATGCTCTACAAGGTCCATCTATCGAACGTCTATCGGGCGATAAATCTCGAACTTCCTCCCTACTTGCAGGACCTGTGGACCAACCCTGCGGTTCCCGAGACACCGTACGACGGCGTCATCGAGCCGATGATCGATGGGATCGCACTGCCCGGTGAATGGGATGGGGCTGCACGCTATGATGCTGGGAGCGTCGATGGCGGAGAACTGGACATCGAATCGTTCCATCTCGGTTACGACGCGTCGAACGTCTACGTGCGCGTGGACATGGCGCTGTCCGGCTCGGAATGGCAATCATCGGACATGATCAGGGCGCCGGACCTGTCGATCTACTTCATGCAGCCGAACGCGATTAACTTCAACGAGGTGCAGACCAATTTCCGTACCTACTACGGTAACGAAATCCTCGGCTTCCCGGCCAAGAAAATGGTCTCCTTCGATTTCAACGAGATGCGTGAGGGTGGCGAGGCGAAGTACAACCTGTTCGATGCTCGAGGCAAGAACGGTGACAACGAACAATGGGTGCTGCACAGTTCCTCGATGCTCGGTGCGTGCGCCGCAGACGAGGTCTACGAGTTCCGCATCCCATGGTCTGAACTGGGCCTCGCCCCGCGCTACTCCACTCGCGTCAAGGTTGTGACCGCACTGACTGACTCACTCTCCTACGGTGATGGGGACGACATGGAGATGGCACCACCGGCACCGGCAGAGATGGTGATGCCCGACTTCGAGGACTGGGTGACGCTGCTCGACATCGACGACGCCACGGGCGACGAGAACGGCGGGGGCACCTACACCTACCCACTGGCGGGCGATTTCGCTCCTGGAGTGGGTCTGTGGGACATCACCCACCTGAAGGTGAGCCAGAGCGCGTGGAACGCCCGCTTCGAGGTGACGATGGCCGAGATGACCGACTACTGGAGTCTCTCCAATGGATTCAGCCATCAGATCGTGCAGATCTATGTGGATCAGGGCAACTACATGTGGGGCGAGACCGACATGCTGGAAGGCGCCAACGCGGTGATTGACACCGATTGGGCGTGGGAGGTGGCGATTTCCGTCACAGGAGATCCAGGTACGGTGAAAGCGGTCGATTCGCTGACAAGGGACACCAGTGCAAAGGGAATCGAGGTGTTCGGTGACGTTGAATCCAAGACCATCACCATTACCGTCTCCAAGTTGGTCATCGGTCCGGACATCCCGAATTATCGCTTCGTCATCGTCGTCGGCTCACAAGACGGATTCGGGCCAGGAAAATGGCGTGATGTAGACGCCGAGGCCAAGACCTGGCGTCTCGGCGGTGGCGCCGCCCCTTCGGCCGCCACCGGGACCGATTTCGACCCCAACGTGCTCGACATCGTGCTGGATGGTGATGGGCAGGCCGCGATGCTCTCCGCCTACGATGTGGAAGCCCAGATACCGGCTGTGTTGACAGGCATCGAGATTCCAGAGATAGAGCAGCAGGTCTACGGCGCCAAGGTGGTCAGCACGACCGCCACGACGGCCATCCTCGAATGGTCCACCACCAGAGAAGGCAGTGCCAACGTCACCTGCGGCAACCTGACATTTCCTGAATCGAGTACGGAATTGACACATACGCTGCAGATCACGGGATTGGCCAGCGCCACATCCTATTCTTGCGACATCGTCATCGAAGGGCTTGATCCAGTGACATTGTCATTCAACACCAGTATCGAGGCTGACACCATCCCGCCAGACCTGCTGAACCTCGCTGTCGAGGTCATCGTCGGCGGCTCGCTGCGGGTCACTTGGTACACCAGTGAGCAGGCGACGGAGTCGATCGAGGTCTACGGCCAGACCTTCGTGGGAGACAACGTGGCTCTGCGCAAGAATCACGAGATGACGGTTGTACCGTATCCTAATCTCCCCGCGCTGCAGACCTACACGCTGACCGTCACCGCCTCCGATGCCTCAGGCAACACGAACTCCTCCAGTGTGGACTTCTTCATCGAGGAGGAGGACGCCGCGTCTCCACTCCCTGACGAAGGTTCCCCTCCAAGTGAACCGAATGAAGAGTCCAGTGACACTGCGAGCATCGCCGATGTATTCGGGAATCCTGTCGTTCAAATCGGATTGCTGTTGGTTATTCTGCTGGTTGTCGGTGCATTGTTCAGAACCCGTCGTCATGACTGGGACTAGGCGAACGGAATCGACGCTGACTCGTGTGTATGCAGGTTGATCACGGTCAGTATGCACGGCTTCGGCTGGAACCCGAGCATGCGCTGGTAGTTGGTCTGGTCCTGCCAGGTGCTGCTGTGCACCAGCGTGATTCCCTTGTGCTCCCCACAATAGTGGCCATGCACGTGCCCGGTGACGAATATGTCGGGAATGGTGCCGATGACCATGTGGTCCTCAGGTTCGGGTGACAAGGGCGTTTTCCCTCTCCATGAGGGTGCGAGATGACGTCTTTCGAGCATCTCCTGCATCGCCACCTCAGGTTGTGAGAATGTGACGTTGCGCATTCCCGACACGAAGTCCAAGATGCTCACCCCGTGGTATGAGAGCACACGCACACCGTGCAGACTGAATTCGCACGGGTTTCCAGCGAAGGTTGTCGAATTGAAGTACTCCTGTATGCGCGGATCGAGAGCCGGTTGGGGCTCAGCGGGGCGCACAGCGTCGTGGTTCCCGGGCAGGATCATCGTCTCCAGCCAGTCCGGGAGCTGCTCGATGAGTCGCGCAACACCTTCGTACTGCTTGTAGAGGTCGACGATCTGCAGATGGCCCTGTTGGCCGGGATAGATGCCGACCCCATCGACCACGTCGCCTGACAGGATGAGATACTTCACCGTCTTGGCCAGCGGATCCTCGTGGAACCATTTGACCAGCTTGTCCCATTGCGCGTGCAGGAAGGTGTTCGAGCCGAGGTGCAGGTCTGACAGGAATGCCACCGATACAGCCTGGTCGGCGGGCGCTGCTGATTTGCGGTGGTTGGGGAGCGGAGGCAGATGCACGTCATCGACGACGAGCACGTCGCGGCGGTCCCCTTGGATATGACCGGTCACACCAATCACGTTGTCATTCATCAGTCCTGCCACAAGCAGTTGGTTGCGTCTGCTGGCGCTGCTGGTGTCGGCTGCGCCCCCGGGGGGGTAGAGGATGCATGCGTAATCTCCTGTTTCGTCTTCCAGCGTGAAGCGCAGGTTGGAACTCCCATGCCGTATTTCGCTCACCAGTCCGATGATGGTGGCGGTCGTGTCTCGATTTCCGAAGCGCTTGCGCTCGCGTGCGAGTCGGCGGATGTCAATCGGCCTGTTTGGCAGTCGACCTCCTTGGATGATTATCCGCTTTATGCGCTGCAGTCTGTCGTTGAAGTAGGAGAGCATGTCACCCATGGTGCAGGCCGTGATGCTGTTCCCAGTGATGTCGAAGTGGATATCCAGCTCCGTATCGGTCTCTGTGGCGGCGAGCGGGAACTTGGCGATGTCGAAATGAGGTAGGCCGTGGGGGCGGGCGGCGATCTCGAGCGGTGGTTCCAGGACCGGAGCCACTACTCTGCCCACGGCCGGCTCATCGACACTCACGGGCGTATCGAGGACCGGTGAGTCACCGTTCGGCGGGGGGACACCAGTTGCGAATGAGGGAGTCTCGTCATCCACTACTGCCTCAGGCCCGACGAGCAGTTGGTCGAGCATCTCGTCATTGAGAATTCCATTCATTCCCAACCGTTTTGCAGACTTGAGGACCGCGTCGGGGTCGTCGAGTTCGAGAAGCCGTTGTTGCATGCCGCGAGCCGGCATCAGTCCTGCAGACGACAAGCGCCTGAACAGCCCTCTCCACTCATCTTCGGCCATGGCCGCGCGAAGGCGGATTCGACCGCCCTAAACCATTGCTACGCGAATCATCTCTCATGCACGATGGAGAATCCGTGAAGGGTCGTTGTTCTTCGCGGTGACGCTCGCTCACTCGTCCCAATCGACATCTGCTCCGGGAATGGTCGTGGAGGGTTCCTCCTCCTTCGTTTCGGGCTCGCCATCCCAGTCAACGACATTATCCAAGATGTTGCCACCGGAGACCGTTTTGAGTGCCGAATCGAGCTGTTGGGTGTCATTCACCTCATCCTCGTTCTGAGGGTCCTCCTCCTCGCCGCTTTCCGCTTCAGGTTCCTCTTCAGAGAAATGGTCGTCCCAGATATGCAGCGCGGTGCGCAAGGCGAAGTTGGCGAACGCCTCCTTGTTTCTGTAGCGGTCGCCGTGGCCGAATTCTGCTGAGCGCGCCTCGAGTTTGTCCTGCAACTGCACGCCGACCCATACGAGCCCGATCGCCTTGCCTTCTGTCTCGCCAGTGGGTCCGGCGATTCCGGTGATGGAGATAGCCATGTCCGAGCCGGCCCGCTCGGCAGCACCCGTGGCCATCGCTTCTGCGACTTCCTTGCTGACCGCGCCCGCGCTACCCTCTTCCTTATCGAACAGTTCCTCGTCAACCCCCAGTTCCTCCTCCTTCGACTTGTCCGAGTATGTGATCCAGCCACGCTTGAACCAGTTGCTCGCCCCTGAGATGTCGGTGAGGATGGAAGTGAGCAGTCCACCAGTGCATGATTCGGCGGTCGCCAGCGACATTCGCTCCTGCTTCAGGCGGCGAGCGAGCTTGGCGGCGTGGATAGAAGCCTCTTCTGCCACATCCGCGACCCGCGGGAGCATGGTTCTTCAGCATTGGGGCGGTGGTTTGGTTGCAGGTGGGCCCGGGCGGATTTGAACCGCCGATATTCGCCTTGTAAGGGCGACGTCATGACCGCTAGACCACGAGCCCGCGTTCTCCCTCAACCCCCCTTTAGATTTGAACGGTCGCATCCCGCACCCTTTTGTGGGGTCAGCCTGATTGACCCCGTATGCAGCAGATGCGTGACCTGCTCGAACGCCTGCTGGCGGCCGGTCTGCCGGTGACTTCGGAGATCAGTGACGCGATGCTCGCTGTCGATATCCAGCACTTCACCGACCATGACCTCATTCCTTTCCTGCACGACCGTCCAGTGGTGTTCCTCGAGACTCCCACAGGCGGAGTGAAGACCATCTCCGCCCCACACATGGTGGTCACGCTGCTGCATCACCTCGAACTGCAGCCGGGACAGGAGGTGCTGCTTCTAGGTGCCAAAGGTGGCTACATCGCCGCTCTGATCAGCCATATCGTCGGCCCCGAAGGGGGGGTCACCATCGTCGACCCGTCCCGAGAGGTGGTCGAACACGTGCGTCAGCGGTTGAAGGAGCACTGTGACGGTCGCTTCACCATCCGCAAGATGCGCTCGCTCACCTACGCGCCCCCGCATCTCCCTGAACCACTCAACCGGGTGCTGGTCACAGGTTCGTTGGTCGAGTTGCCGCTCTGGCTGGAGGAGAGGGTGTCGGAAGGTGGATTCGTGATTGTGCCTCTCGGACATCGCAACTCCCAGCGTCTCGTGAAGCGGGAACGCCAGGGAGGGTGGCTTGACACCGACCTTGGGGGAGTCCTGTTCGGACCGGTTGACATAGCCGAAACCGAGCAAGAGCCGACTGGAGCGGCACAACTGGCGAACCTGCTCAACGAAGCGGCGGACATTGGGGGTGAGATCGGCCTGTTCGACGAAGAGACCCAGGAACTGCTACAGCAACTGGCCGAGCAACTGCGAGAACTTCCCGATGGACTGCCTCCAGTGGTGTTGACAGGTGATGAGGACGTCTGGGAAGATGAGGGAGGGGTGACGGTCGACATCGATGGTCTCGACTTCGACGATGAACACCCTCTGCTCAGATTGCTGGAAGAGTCGGCTGACTGGCTGCTCCCTCTGTGGCCAGCTCTGGTGTCGTTGTTCGATGCGCGTATGCAGCATCCAGGCGCACCAGAAGGCGAAGAGGAAGACGAAGAGGGCCAAGGATTCGGCAGTCACGACGATCTTGTTCCCTGATGGAGCGCGAGGGTTGTCACCCGCGCGGCTTTTACGGGTCGGGTTCATCGATGGGATGATTTCCATGCTGCTGCAGCACGCCGCTCGCCTCACACACCGAGATGTCCGCCAACGCCGGCGCGCCGTGCGCAAGTTGTTCGAACTGGACGACCCTGCTGCGCTGGTTCACTTCCAGCCGCTGCTCGAATCAGGTGATGGTTGGACCAATGGGAAAGCCGCTGATGCCTACAGGCGCTGGTTCGGCCCGGAGCACGAGGCACTCGGCGATCAACTCGTTGACGACTCTCGTTCCGAGGTTCGTCTGATGGCTGCCGAGATCCTGCCTCGCCTCGGTGAGGCGGCACGTTCGCACCTCTCCACCTTGGCGGAATCTGCTGAATCTGATGTACGACTGCAGGCGTACACCGGTCTCGTGGCCA
>CALCOR010000143.1 GCA_937897085.1 uncultured euryarchaeote
CCAATGACCACTCCACGAGCCATGGCACGGTCCTGATAACCGAGGGCGACGAGCCACATGAAAAAGGCGATCAACGGGTTGCAGGCGGCGCTGAACCAGGCGAGATGGAAGCCGATTCCCAGACCGACTAGAACAGTCAGCGTAGGACACATCAGCAGTCCGACCATGAAGGCGATTCCCGCATCCTGGAAGGCGCCCTCACGCGTCCGCAGTTCAGTGGACTCGTCCTCTTGCACGCGCTCGCAACCATCAGCATGAGGCGAAGGTGTTTACCCGCCTCAGTTGCAATCGACCATCTTGAAGCCCTTGCGACGGGGCTTGACGAAGACGCGGTAGCCACACGCCTTGCAGGAGATTCCTGTGCGCGAGCCGTCGAAGTATTCCAGGCTGCCACAGCGCAGGCACTTGTACTCCACCTCGATCGGCAGACTGCGCATGCCACAGTCAGGACAGTTGAGCGCCTCTACCCACCCCATCTGGCGGTGGTCCTTACGGCAGTTGATATCGGTGCAACGGTAGCGGAACTCTCGGTCCATCCTCTTCCCTCGACTGCCGCCGTGCGGACCACCCTTTTTGAATCGTTCCTACGGAACGTAGGTCTCTTTCCCGCGCTCGACCCGTCTCAGAACCCGATCAACCATCTCTGGAAGCACGACATATTTCGACGAAGTTCTCCATGATGCGCGCACCATGCTCGGAGTCGTTCACCTCTGGATGGAACTGCAGTCCGAAGCGGTCTGCATGCTCATTCTGCATCGCCTGAACGGTGCACGACGGACTTCCGGCAGTGACTTCGAATCCATCAGGCAGGATGGTCACCTCGTCGTTGTGGCTCTCCCAGACGATCTGCGTCTCCGGCGTTCCAGCGAACATCGGGCCGCCTCCATCCACCAAGGTGATCTCCATCGCGCCGAACTCCGGCTGGTCAGCCTCACCACAGTCACCCCCGTAGTGCCGTGCCATGAACTGGTGCCCCGCGCAGATGCCGAGGATGGGCGTATCGAGTCCCAAAAAGGCCGCGCAGTTCCCCAACTCTCCGGTGATTCCCACGCGCGCCGCGCCGCCGGAGAGCAGTAGGCCATCGAGATCACGAAGTTCATCGATGGGTGAGCTGTTCGGGACTATCTGCGTGTCCACCTCGAGGTAACGCAGCATGCGCCACTCACGGTGTGTCCACTGACCTCCGTTGTCAACAACGTCGATGACCAATCGCTCGCCCAAGACCACCCCACCTTACACCGCTGGCTCGACGCCGCCTCGATGAACCTGCCGAAGAGCGGGGGGTCAATCAGATGTCAATGCCGGCGTCTCGCGCCAGGTAGAGTACCTGCATGCTGTGCTCAAGTGCGGCGGCATTGTTCCAAGCCTCGTCGAAGGTGGCTCCCACAGAATAGACTCCGTTACCGCGGCTGATCACCACCTTGCTTCCCGACTGCTTCAGTCCCTCCGAGAGTTGGCGCAGGTAGTCGTCGATGTTCTCCTCCTCGTAATCGACAATCACCGCCTTCTCAAACAGCGCTTGGCCGGCTACATCGGGTGGGCGCAGGATGAACAGGTCATCCTTGAGTGACAGAGCCGTTGTGTACGGGGCTTGAACGTGCATACAGGCAGCGCGGCCGTCGTAGTTGAGTGCCGCCACAGCCAACAGCACGGAGTGAATCCTCCACGCCGCGCCGGCTCCTACTGGCTCCTCCTCACCGAGCCTTCCAGAGACGAGCACGGTCTCATCCATCTGTCCGAGCGCCGTTGACTCAGCAGTCATGTGCACCAGGTTCGGCTGGTCGAGGGCGAGCATCGAGAGAGTGCCCGATATTCCATGGACCAGACCATCGCGATGGATGAGCCGGCCTGTGCGAACGAAGTCACCGACCACGTAGTCCGGAATCACGAATCCGTCCCCCACAATCGGAGGCATCGGCTGCTGCTCGATGTCACTGATGTACGAGGTCGCACCGGCCAATCCTGCCCGTAACTGCTCGACCTCCGCCTGCAGCCGCTCGACCTCGCTGCCGGCTGGCGATTCGACCTGCTTGGTCGCCTTGTGAACCATATGAGCGATTGGATCGGACTCTTCGAAGGCTGCGTCAGCCTCCTCCTCAGAGAACTTCTCTGCCAGACCAGCCACTGAGGTTGACATGTCCTCAGATTCCTCCTGCCCGGGTGGAGTTGCGGGTGCAGCGCTGCGACGACGGTGTCCTGTCTGACCTGGCGGCATCATCGCCGCACCGCGCGGGCCGGCGCCGGGAGGGCCGCTTGGTGGGGCTCGCGGGGGGGCACGCGAGGGTGCCTTCGCAGCCGGCTTCTCGTCGGCCGCGTCGGCCGAGCCCTCCTCATCCCCCATGATGACTCAACCAAGGAGTTGGGTTTTCGTTAAATACCGGTCGGCTGTCGAACGCTCGCCCGCCTGCCCCGATAGTGTAGCGGCCTATCATGGAGCCCTGTCGAGGCTCCGACCCGGGTTCAAATCCCGGTCGGGGCGCCTGTGCATCGCGCATCAAGATTCAGGTGGAGAGTTCGAGCCACCCCTCGAAGCGGCAGAGCCACTCGGTGACATTGTACGCTCGCCGCTGTTCAAGGATGGGCGGCGGCGCTCCTTGTGCCAGCGGCCTCAGCAGTTCAATCAGTTCCGCATTGATCTCATCCATATCATCCTCAGGCGCCACCACCCAACCGCGTACTAGGCTGGTACTGCCCCGCCTGAGCAAGGGCAGCAGGTACGGCAGGTGGCGAAGCGTGTCGTGGGGTAAGTTGACCAGAAGCAGGTCGAAGCGCCCGGCGAGAGCGGGGGCGTCAGCCAGCGTGAGCGCATCACCGATGCCCACGAAGCGGCCTAAACTGACCTCACAGAGCGGTTCTGGTCCATCGGGAAGGCCAACCACCCCCTTGCGGGCGAGGTTTACTTGCAGCAGTTCCACTGCCTGTGGGTTGAGGTCGCTGGCGAGCAGATCGCCTACCAGGTCCGTGTGCGCCAACATGTGAGTGAGCGCCGGGCCGACACCGCAGTAGGGATCAGCCACTGCAATCGATCTGCCGAGCCTCTCCTTGAGAGCCAGCGCGCTGTCGACCGTACGGGAGCGCTCGGTCTGCAATCGATGCGAGAAGAAGGCGGACCCGGGGTCGATGTCGATGTCCTCCCCATGCTCACGCACGCGTGTGCGCGTCGACAGCAATTCGGCTCTCACATCCGGCTCCAAGCTGTCGAGTTCGACTCGGCTGAACACCTCCCCATCATGGCGGGCTGCCAGTGGTTCCAGATTGCGCACGCGGAACTCACCTTCGACCCCTTTGTCCCAGAAGGCGGCACGCACTCCTCGGTGGTGCGCGAGCTTCGCCAAGGCGATCTCCTGCGCATATTGCTGAATTTCTTTTTCCAATTTGAAAACCAACAGGTCTCCCAGTGGTTCCTGAGCATTCGGCCAGTACCCTTCGTTAGCCTTGATCACCTCTTCAGGAACCCATTGCGGAAGGCGCTCCAACCAGCGCCTGGGGAACGGTGCTGGCTGCTCCGCATCCACTTCAGGAAGACCCTCGAATGGAGTGGGGAGTGGAGTTGGTGCTTCCTCCGACAGTGGCAACAGGCGCTCTTCGCCTGCCTCGAGCACGCGAGCGCGCGGTGCCAGCCATCCGCGCTCCGCCAACTGTAGGAACGTGCTCTGGGTCTGCCGCTTCGGCACGCTCAAGTGACGCATCTGATTCGAATGGAGCAGTGTGCTGCGCTTGACGCTGACGGCTCAGGATGTGTGTTGATGTCACCGGGGCTGTGGTTGGTGGGATTAGGACCCGGTGACCTGTCGCAGATGACACAAGCGGCAATCGCCGCCGCCCGCGCATGCGAACACCGCTTCCTCGAGGGCTACACAGCATCGCTACCAGCGGAACAAGAACTGGAACTCACCGAACTGATCGGGCCATGGACTCGCTTGATGCGGCCAGATGTAGAGAACCCTGAGGAACTGCTGCGACTCGCTGCCGAGTCCTCCGTGGCGCTACTCGTCGTTGGCGACCCCCTTCAGGCAACCACCCACGTCGACCTACAACTCCGCTGCCAGTCCGCTGGAATCGCATGTGATGTCGTGCACGGCCTGTCGATCACCACCGTCGTTACCGGAGCGGTCGGGCTGCAATCATACAGATTCGGCCGGCAGGTCACACTGCCCTACCCGCATGGAGAGGTCGTCCCCACTTCTCCGCTAGAGTTCATCGTCGCCAACCGCGACCGTGGATTACACACGCTGGTTCTGCTCGATCTCGACCCGACGGGAATGGGGGTGGAGGAACAAACCCCGATGAGCCCTGAAATCGCTGTCGACGTCCTCCTACGAATGGCTAGAGAACTCGATGTGGATGTGAAAGACTGGACTGGGGTCCTGTGTAGCGATGTCGGTAGTTCTGAGCAGCGCATAATTCAGGGCACTCTCGACCAGATCGCATCCATCTCGGACGGAAGGATGCACTGCCTTGTAATCCCGGGCAGACTAGACGATCTGGAATCCGAAGCGCTGTCGCGCTGGCAGGTTTGAGCCGACCGTTGCCCTCAAGCGAGATGGTTGAGTCGGCGGCTCGGGTGAGAGAGTGCAGGGCGGCAATCCAGTGGAGTTCCCGGGGCAGAAGAAGCAGCAACGGTTCCGCATGAAGGGCATCAAGAAAGCGTCGGCCGGCGTGCAGAAACGCCTGCGCAAGAATCTCGATATCCTGCTTGATGACCCCCACGCCACACTGCCAGAGGTGACCGGGCCCACTCGAAAGGGACTCGGACGAGACCGCATGAAAGGAGCACTCAACGATATCGAGAAGGTGCTGCGCAAGCGTGAGAATCGCAAGTGGCTGCAGAAACGAATGAACAAACAAGGGGGTGATGCCATCGCGAAGGCGTATGCCGCTTCGCTGATTGCCGCGCATGAAGAGGACATCAGCACCGTCTCGGTGTTCAAGGACCAACTCTACGGAAGTGCAAGCTTCGTCCAACGTGGGAAAGGCACGCGACTGAACATGGTTGGCATCCAGAACCACTCGAACCCCAAAATACGGTTGCTCGCCTGGCTGGAGATGGCGAAGCGCGGCTACTGGTTCTTCAGTTGGTCGAAGGGTTTCGTATGCACTGGTGTCGATCCTGTACCGCCTGTTGAATGGCTCGCGGAGGCGCTGCGCGGTACGCATGTGGAATTCACCGAACCCAAAGGGGGTGGGGAAGGTCTGTGGGTGAGCAAAGGGTTGGATGACGACGCGGTCGGCTCTGTCGGAACCGATCACCTGCTACTGAAATTCACCAACGGCATCGACGTTGCGCTGGCGCTCGCTGACCTGAACTCGCTCAAGGGTTCCTTCGTCATATCCACCGCTACCACGATGGTGCCAACCAACAGCCTGGGTGGTCTGTTGCAGGCGGAGATCCACTGCGCACCGGAAGGATTCGAGGGTGACATACCAGAAGCTGCCAGCGAAGCGATGGGAGCGGTAGTTGAACGCTGGCTCGGCCTCAATCTAGAGGATACGGCACTAGCCACGGAAATCCACGACGCGTTCGCCACGCAGTTGACGGATGGCTACCTCATCGGGCGGCGTTACTTCCCTGCGGATGCCGGCGCTGAGTTCATCGAGGAACTGCAGGGAGGGGCGCTAGAGAAGGAAGCGGTCACGGCCCTGCTCGATGTGCTCGAGGATGGGGTGCGCGTCGATGCCAGCGGTGAAGGACACACGCTCGCCTCTTCGTTGGTGAGGCTGGAGACCGGCACTGCCAATTCACTGCTGAGCGGCACATGGGACGATTACGGACTAGATCTGCTGGAATCCCTATTCGATATCACTGGTGACGAGGCGGAGCGAATACAGGCCAAGCAGGCACGTGGACGGGGATTCGGCAACTTCCTGCGCCGGCTGGACGGGCAGCAGAGTGGAGTACGCAAGCAGCGCAAGTTCCCTTGGCGTGATGGGGTGCTACCGACCCCGCTAGACTTCGCTGATCAACTAGTGAAGCGGGGGCGAATCGATGGTCTCGGGCCAACGACCAGTATGGCACGCAAGGCGAGCAAAGACGTCGATCTGGCGATGGGCTGGGCATGGTTGGTGGTGCACGGCAAGGGCGAGGGAGAGGCGTGGCATTTCGAATCCGACACTCGCGACAAGGGTGGAGACTGGGCGCCGCCACTGGAACAATTGTGGGAGGCGGCTGAACTGCTCTTGGGAGAAGATGGGGATGCCTCTGGCTACATCGAGGCGATGGAGAATCTGCGAAAGGCGACCGGAACCATGCAGGAACTGCCCGACGCCTGAATCACACCGCGTCGAGGGCATTCTCGATATCTCGCCAAAGATCCTCTGCATCCTCGATGCCGACTGAGAGGCGGACAAGACCGGGTGTCACTCCAACCTCCAGACGACGCTCTTCTGGTGTTGCAGCATGGGTCATCGACCAAGGATGGTTGATCATCGAAGAGACGCTGCCAAGACTCTCGGCAATCGGGAACAGACGAGATGCTGCCGCGAAGCGGCGGGCCCCATCTTCGCCGCCCTCTACTTCGAGCGAGATCATTCCCCCGTAACGACGCATCTGCCGCGTTGCCACATCGTGCGAAGGGTGGTCAGCGAGCCCTGGATAGAGAATTCGTGTCACTGCCGGATGCTCGGCTAGGCGCTCGGCGAGGAATTCGGCGTTGTCGCAGTGCCGCTCAATGCGTAGGGCGAGCGTACGGATGCCGCGCAGCGTCAGGAAGCAATCGAATGGCCCTGGTACGGCACCGATGGTGTTCTGCAGGAACGCAAGTCGTTCCGCCAAACCCTCATCGCGCACGACTATGCA
>CALCOR010000144.1 GCA_937897085.1 uncultured euryarchaeote
ACAATCGCAGCCAGGACCGGATGCGCTTACGCGCGGCGTCATTCCCCTCGAGTTCTGATTCAGTCTGAGGCCGATAGCGCTCGCACCAATCTTCGGCAGGCTCCTCGCTCTGCGACGCCATCATGTGCCATCGGCGAGCGACGACTCTTGAACCTTCATCCCGGAATGGAGGAGTCTCAGTCAACTGAACAGTGAGGAGACGCTTCCGCGGGCGAGATGATCGCACAGATCATCTTGGCCTACTCGAATCTGTTGTTGGTCGTCGCGGCGCCGCACCGTGACCGTTCCATCCTCGAGTGAGGTGTGGTCGACGGTGACGGACCACGGCGTGCCGATCTCATCTGCGCGAGCATAGCGGCGACCGATGGACTGCGATGAGTCGTATTGTGATTGGATGCCACGTATTCCGAGAATCCTCTGGTTCAGGGCGCGCGCCATCTCTCCCATGCCATCTTTCTCGAACAGCGGCAGCACGCTGACGTCGTACGGAGCGACTCCTTCGGCGAGGTGCAGGATGACGTAAGGTTCACCCTCCTTCTCGGTCTCCTCATGTGCGTGGTCGACGATATGCCAGATGATGCGATCCATACCGAACGCCGGTTCGATCACATGCGGAAGGAACCACTCACCGCGAGCAACCTCTTCGATTCTTCTCGCCTCGACCATGTTCTGCTCGATGGTGACTACCTCCCCGCTCCCCAAGGTCAGTTCGAAGGGCAGTGATTCTGGAAGATGTTCCAGAGCAGCCAAAGCCTCGTTGACCTGACTTGCTCGGTCACGGAAGGCAGGCCCGATCACCCCACCAATTGGTACCAGGACATCCTTCACGACGGATTGTGGTTCGTCGAACTCACGCCACGCTCGCAGTTCCTTGCTGCCAGTGGCCTGCTCATGCGCTTCGAGATCGTAGCAGCCACGGTGGGCGATACCGACCGTCTCGATCCATCCGTAGGCGCCATGCAACTCACAGTCCCAGCAGTCACTGGCGTAATGCGCCATCTCGTCGCCTTCGTGCTGTCGGAACCGAATTCGCTTAGGGTCGCAGCCAACGGCTACGAGGAAGTCGTGTGTCAGCGCCATGAACAGGCCGACGGTAGCGTCGCGAACAACCCCGGAAGCAACCGCATCAGCGATGGTCAGTTGGCTCGGGTCGGGGGCAGGGCCCTGTGGGTCTGGAACAAGGTTGAACGGGCGGTCATTCCAAGGTGATAGGTCGAGATTGAGGGGTTCCTGAGGGTCGATGAAATACTCAAGCTCGGCCATGTTGAATTCCCGCTGGCGAATCATCCCCTGGCGGGGGCTGATTTCATTCCGGTATCCCTTGCCAACCTGAACGGCACCGAACGGAAGACGGCTACGGAAATGGCGGTAGAGGTAAGGGAAGGCGAGGAACATGCCTTGGGCGGTTTCCGGGCGCATGTACGCCTGACGTCCGCCTCCAGTGGCGCCGATTCTCGTCGAGAACATCAAGTTCATCGGGCGGGCGCCCTGCCAGTTTTGCTCACCGCATGAGGGGCAGGCCACCTCATGCTCGGCCAGAAGTCCATCGAGTTCTGCCGCTGCAAGCGAATCAGGATTAGAGTGGTGGGTCTCAAGCAGATGGTCGCTGCGGAAGACCGCGTTGCAGGCAGCACATTCCGATGCGTGGTCGTTGAACGCGCCGACGTGACCACTCGCCTCGAGCACAGAATGTGGTGTCAGGGTAGGTGAATCGATCACGACGATGTTCCCAAGTCGCAGGAAATGGTCGACCCACGCCTGCTGAACCTTCCTGAGCAATCTACCCCCCACAGGGCCGTAGTCGAACAATCCGGACACCCCTCCGTGAACCTCGAAGGCGGGGAAGATGATGCCGCGGCGTTTGAGCAGCGAGAGCAGATTGCGACTCCTGTCCTCTTCCATGAAACAAGTCACCTTGGGCCCACTCCAACCTCACCCGGTTCTCAACCCTTTGCCGTAGCCACCGTCAAGAGGGGCTACCTGCTCCCCTTGCACAATGGGCCAAGCGATGGTAGAGATCATCGAGCCGGACTGCACGGGGTGCGACCTGTGCATCACACACTGTCCGTTCGAAGCGCTGCTTCCGCTCACTGAATGCGCCCCCCATCGGAAGAAGCGGGCAGTCGTAGTGTTGAACGCCAATTGCGTCGGCTGTCTATCATGCATCGGCTCCTGTCCTACGGGTGCGCTGCGCGAGGTTGCGCTGCCACCCGAGGCGGCAGCATCACCCCTGCTCACAGAACGAGCGGGAGACCCCGAGGTCGTGCCCGTGGACCGGTGGAGCACCGACGGTGTCGGATGGGCATGAACTGCCCCTGTTCACTTGCTGAACGGGGTGGAGAGAAATCGATTATCATTTGAAAAGGGAATGGTTGATATATCGCCTCGGTGCGCTGTCCGCCGAATTCAAAGGCGAGAAGTATCATGGTTGAAACAGTATACTTGGATTCGTACGCCGAATCCGAGTCGATATTCTCTGACTTGAGCCAACCTGTACGAGACTGGTTCAAGGACACTTTCCCCGATTTCACCGATCCCCAGAAGTTGGCCATTCCAAGTATAATCGCTGGCGAGCATCTGCTGCTGTGCAGCCCCACTGGCAGCGGCAAGACCTTGACCGCGTTCCTATCAATCATCGACCACCTGATTCGTAAATCGCTCGATGGAGAACTGGAGGAGCGCGTGTACTGCGTATACATCTCTCCCATCAAGGCGCTCGCCAATGACATCCAGAAGAACCTCATCGGGCCGCTGACCGAGATTCGGGAGCGCTTCCTACCCAGCCGCGCCAAGGAGATTCGAGTTGGATTACGAACTGGGGATACCAGTCAATCAGAGCGTCAGAAGATGGTGCGCAAGCCCCCACACATCCTGATCACCACCCCTGAGAGCCTCGCCCTCACTCTCGCCGCCAAGAGATTCCGCCCACATTACTCCCAACTCTCTTGGTTAGTGATTGACGAGATGCACAGTCTCGTGCCGACCAAGCGCGGTGTGCACCTCGCACTCTCTCTCTCGCTGCTGGACACCGTCATTGAGACCCCAGTGCAGCGCATCGGTATCTCAGCGACCATGGAGCCACTCGAACAGGTCGCCCACTACCTGGTCTCCTCGGACAGACGCGAAGAAGAAGGGGATGACCAGAAGGTGTGCATCGCCAAGGTCTCCGGGGCTCGCGAACTGGACATGGACATCATCTTGCCACACAAGCGTTTCAACGACCCGCAGTTCGACCACAAGCAGATCCTCGATGCTAACGTAGATCGCATCCGCGACCTCGTAGAGGCGCATACGACCACGCTGGTGTTCGTCAACACGCGGGCGATGACCGAGGAGATCGTGTCCCGACTCAGGCGCTTAGTAGGTTGGGATGGCGAGGCCATCCAGGCACATCACGGTTCGATGGACAAGACGATTCGTCTGGAAGTCGAGCAGCGCTTGAAGGATGGAGAACTCCGCTGCGCAGTCTCGTCCTCCTCGCTCGAGCTGGGCATCGACATAGGCAGCGTCGACCTGGTGGTGCAACTCGGCTCACCCGGCTCAATCACCACGGGTCTGCAGCGCATCGGCCGGGCGGGACACCACGTAGGTGGCGTTCCGCGGGCGCGATTCCTGCCAAACAGTCCGCATGACCTCATCGAGTTGGTGGCGTTGCAGGGGGCCATCATGGAAGGTGAGATGGACCAATTGCGCTTCCCGGAGAACTCTCTCGACGTGCTGGCGCAGTTCATCGTCGGCCTGACAATCATCGGCGAACAGGACATCGACGAGGCATATACTCTCATCACAGCCACCTGGTCGTATCGCGAATTTCCCTACGATGATTACATCGAGGTTCTCGACATGCTCGAGGATGAGAACCGCATCTGGGTTGAATGGGAGGACAATGCGTTCGGCAAGCGTGGGTACTCGCAGATGATCTACTACACCAACATCGGCACCATCGCTCCAGACAACAACTACCTCGTGCTCAACACCGACGGCTCGATGATCGGTCAATTATCCTCGTCGTTCGTTCAGAACCTTCGCGGTGGCGACGTGGTCCTGCTCGGCGGAACCACCTACCGCATCCAGTCCATTCAGGGTTCGCGGGTAAACGTCTCACCAGTGACGGGTTTCCGCCCCACCGTCCCCTCCTGGTCCGGTGAGGCGCAGAGTCGCAGCCCAGAACTGTCGGGCGCAGTGCTCAGTCTGCTCGGGGCGTGTGTGACCGCCCTGAGGAGGCAGCGGGACCCGCGTAAGTTGCTCACCGATGCATATGGTTTGACTCAGCCCGTCGCCAACGGCATCGCCGTATTCTTGGAACAGCATCTCGCGGAAACGTTCACTGTACCTGCGCACAATCGCATCCTTCTGGAGCAGATCCAGGTCGGAATCCCGACGTACATGGTCACCACCTGTAGAGGGAGGGCGTTCAACCTCACAATGGGCTACTTCTTTGCCGGGCTGGCGAAGGCCAACGACATCGATGTGCACGAACTGTCGTTCGATGAGAATGGCTTCCTCGTTAAACTATCACATGAGATTGAGCCAGAGTCGTTCCCGCATCTGTTCGCCACCAATGACCATCGCGGCCTGATTGAGACCCATCTGCTCGACACCCAACTGTTCGCCAAACGCTTCCGAGAGGTTGCTGGACGCAGCCTGATCATCCCGCGACGCGTCGGTGCTGAGGAGGTTTCCCCGCAGCAGTTCCAGCAGAAGGCTGAGGTGCTGTTTCGCAACCATCGGGCGATGGATGAATCTCTACTGGTGCGCGAGGCGTGCAACGAGATCCTGCAACACGACCTCGACCTACCCGGACTCGAATCGTTCATCGAGGATGTGATCAATGGTGACGCGCGCATCATTCACACTCAGGTGAAGATACCATCGCCACTGGGCATGAACCTCTACATGTCGGCTTTCGAGGACCTGCTCTCGATGCGCACTCGCGCCTACCTCATCAAGGATATCGACCCGGAGATTCTGCGCCGTCTGCTAGGTCGCCGGGCGCTCGCCACAGACCTCGACTCCGAAGGGGTCGACCAGTACTACCGCGACAAACTGGCCGTTCCAGAGGACGCCGATGGCCTGCTGAAACTGATGGACATGGGGGGTGGACTCGAACGTGACCTACAGAATCCACTGTATGCCGACAAGCTCGAGGGGATTGACACCGCCATCCTGAGCCAGTGGCGAGATGAACTGTTGGAACGGGGAGAGGTCACTAAGATCAAAGGTACAGGAAACGAACAGGTCGATGACAAATGGTTCTCACGTAGGATGGCGGACATTCACGGTACCCTCGGAGTGCTCGCCAGTCACGGAGCTGGCGAACTGGAAGACCTGCGCCAACTCTACACGGGCGGGCTGACCTACGAGATAGCCGACGGATTCGACGGCAAGAAGCCCAGTTCCTGGAAGCATGTGCCACTGTCCGACCCGCATGAGTGTCTGCGCGTGAAATTGGTCGACATGCTTGGTAGTGAGGGGCCACAGCAACTGGAGCAATTGGATGATCGGTTACCCTTCCCGCAGAGGATGATCGAGAACATGCTCCATGAACTGGAAGTGCGTAACGTAGTTTCAATAGGATTCTATAGAGGGACAGATGAAGGCGAATTCATTCTCAAGGTGGATGAGCACTACATCACCGGCGGCAAGGAGAAAGTGATAGAATACCGCCTGCTCCAGAACCTACTGTTGTCAAAGTCGTTCAAACTCTACGAGGATCCGTTGGAAGCGTTCGAATCGCATGTAATGTTCCAGAAGATGCACGAATTGCTCGACCGCGTGTCAGAGTATCGCTTCGCTGACTGGAAGGACCTCAAGCACGACCCCGACGTGGTCATGGGGAGGCTGCTGCACAATCGGGTGGGCTACACCAAGATCGACCAACTTCCGCTGTTACTAGGCCTGAGGCCAGAGCCGTGGGTTGGCGAGATGGAGGCCAAGGTGCTCAGCAAGATGCCAGCAGGAGAGAATGTGGTCAGGCAGGACCTGTTCATCGATATCCCGAAGGATGACGAGCACAAACATGTGTTGAACCACGCCAAGCATGCCCTCTCTAACCTCGAGCGCCAGATGGTGTTCGTCAAGCAGTACGAGGAACTGCCTGAACGTAAGCGCAGCTTGTCGCTGTTTCATCGAGTGCACGAGGTCTACGAGCCGATGCCATTCCTCGAAGCGCTGCTTGAACTGATCAAGCGCATAGGGCCGGTCAAGCGCTACACGCTTGGCAATTACATCAGCCGCGCACCCGAAGATGTCGACCAGGCCGTCCGTGAGTTGATCGATGCCGGGAAGATCTCCGTGGTGCTGGCACTGCAGCCTGACCTGACCGAGTTCTACTGCATGCCTGAGGACGCTATCCGGGTGCGCAAGAGCGTGCGCGAGGACCGCAACATGCGCATTCTCACCCAGTCCGACCCGTTCTGCTCCAGATTCATCCAGGAAGTGCGCTACGTACTCAAACAGGGTTGGTACTATCCCGTGTTCAAGGGTGTGGACCCGGTAGGTCGCATCCTGATGTACAAGGTGAACGACTACCTTGAGGTGAGGGACATCCACATCCCACACGCCTATCTGGACGAATTCGCGGTGCAGTTCGAACGATTGCTGGACAACTACCGGGACACCCTCGTCGACGTGGCACTGATGACCAACTTCAATGGCGAGTCAATCGCGCTGGCGGATGACACCACCAAGAAGGCCTTCGAGGACATCGGCTTCCGCTTTGTCGGCGACGGTGAGCGCATGATGCGCGGCG
Organism: uncultured euryarchaeote; assembly: GCA_937897085.1. Lineage (GTDB taxonomy): Archaea > Thermoplasmatota > Poseidoniia > Poseidoniales > Thalassarchaeaceae > JAKUTA01. The sequence continues at coordinate 6,752 of CALCOR010000144.1, forward strand.
GTGTGATGGACCCCCGACCGCGCAACGAGTCGATTCGGACACTGTTCTACAACAACAACCTGCACCAGGAGACGCGTAGCGAGAATGAGACGCTGGCAGTCAGACAGATTGCAGAGGTGCGCGACGACTTCGCCCTGCGCGGCAGATGTGAGATGTACCGTGTCGATCTGAAATCGATGGCGACTGCGAGCCAGTTGCACCAAGGGACCAACCTGCGCAGTCACCGAGTATACGCGCCATACCAGCACTTCCAGCGATTGCTCACCATCCGCAACCAGCCACCCGACGAGGAGTTGCTCGATGTGCTCGACTTCTTCTCTGAGAATTCCGATCCGCAACTGTTCATGGACAGGCATGCGATGACCCGCTCCGAGTTCCGCAAACTCGCCCAACCACTCATCCGCTCTGGACACCTCGTGCAGGACTACCGCGGTGGCTTCCGTACCGTCGACCCCTTGACGGACGTCGATGTTCTGGAGTTGAAGCAGGAATATCTGCGCGAACTGATCGAGGATATTCCTGTCATCACCCTGAAGCAGTTCGAGAGGCTCGCTGGCAGGCCGTTCAAGCCCGAGGATGTGATGGATGTGCTGAAGCAACTGGAGGACGATGGCGTGTTCATCAAGGGATTCCTGCTTGAAGACATCTTCGAGATATGCTGGGGGCGCAAAGAGATGCTCGAGAATGCCTCGGAATTACCATTCATGAGGGATTTCGTGCTACCACCATCAGATCCGCTCGCCCCATATTTCTCGGCTCTGCTGCGCGAGCGCTTCGGCTTCGGCTCGGCTTATCTCGTGTTTCACAATGAGGATGCTATCGCCGCCTTCAAGGCTAACACGAGGAACAACATCATCGACGTGACAGATTTCGTGACAGACCCCAAACTGGAGAAGGAGGCGGTCCGCGTGATCAAGGAGTTCGCCTGGGAGCACAATATGCCGCTGCGCGGAAAGGTACTCGACAGGATCCGTGGACGGTAGCCTCAGGTGTCCTAGGAAGCGATTCTCAAACCGCCTTCGGATTCGGCGGCGGGAACAGCTTGTCGATGACGCGCAGGAGGGGATCGAGCAGGCGCAGAACGTGGGAGTGCAGCGTGGGCAGCAGTTCGAGCAGCACGATAGCCATCAGGAACATAGCGAACAGGCTGCCGAACTTGGCGGCGTACGAATGTCCGAAATCGAAGATGTCGATTCCCATCAGTCGCCATTCGGGGTAGGTCATCTTGAGCCAGATGATGCCGGCGTTGCGGAACACGTTCAGAACGTGAATTACTGGAAGAGTCAGCAGAAAGGCGCGTGCTCTAGGTTTCCATGACACCCCACGTAGCGCCACAAGAGCACCGACGAAGATGATCATCGATTGCAGCGCCGAGCAAGCGAGCACGATCGAGATGCCGATAGGCGTGCCATCGGCGTTCAGCAGCGGGATGAAGAATCCACCTTCACCCAATGCCTCTGTGTGGAACCATTGGTTGCCGCCGAACTCGGAGAATGGGACGACTGTACCATCGGCATACTCCACCTGGGGGTCACCCAACTGCAGGTCGGCTATGCCTGCCCAGCTCAGGAACAGCACGCCCTGCGAGGCTGTGATGTAAACGGCGGCGATGGACAACTGCGGCATGTGTGCAACCAACAAGTAGGGAAATGCGGCCCAGAAGACGCAGCCGCGCAACCAGACGACCGCTGGTTCATTCTGCCCCTCCCGCTCTATCCTCAAGTCCCAGCAGCCCATGGCGATGCCGAGGGGAAGCGCTGCTCCACACATCACTACCAGCACCCAGTCACCAATTTCGACGTAATGCGGAGTGGCGAGGAAGAAATAGAGCCCGATGAGAACCCAGCCGGGCGCCGAATAACGAGCGGGGGTCTCAGTCCTCCCATGGAATGCGTAGGCGAGCAACGCGAGTCCGATGAACGGAATCAGCAGTTCGACGGTGATGGCGCTCACGCCGAGGATGTCCCCCGCGGCTTCGAGGAATCCCCAAGTAGCCATGATGGAGCAGTTGTGGCTCAACAACTCGTAAATAGGCTGCCTTGCAGCGAGCGGTCCGAGGAGTGTAAATGAGCGCTGATTTCGATTTCGATTCGTTTCTAGAATCCTATGTAGCCGATCTCACCTCCGCCCTCTCTGTTCTGCCCAAGGATGCCATTCGCGAACTATACCTCGCCGTCTGCACCGTGATCGAGAATGGCGGCACCGTACATTTCATCGGAAACGGAGGCTCAGCTGCCACCCCGTCCCACTCAGCCGGGGACTGGTCCAAGGAGCTCTCCCTGCGTACCATCTGCCATGTAGACAATGTGGCCAGCTTGACCGCGTGGGCGAACGACACCTCGTACGACAACGTGTTCGTGGGGGCGTTGCAGACCTGGGCGCGTCCGGGGGACCTGGTCGTTGGTTACAGCGGCTCGGGGAATTCGGTGAATGTGCTGAACGGAATGGCATACGCCCGCGAGGCGGGTTGCACGACTGCCTGCATCAGCGGCGACTACGATGGTGGCGGGGGTGGCGCGTTGGCTGGTTCGGTGGATGTTGCAGTGGTCTGTGATACGACTTCGATGGAGCGCATCGAGGATCTGCAACTCGTGATTAATCACATCGTCAAGGAAGCGGTCAAGGCGACCTCGGGCGCCGGCTCAGATTGAGGTCGTTCGATGCTCCTGCCTCACAGACACAGGGCTGCGCTGCTAGACCCCTTGGAACTGCCCCCGCTCCCTGGTGTTGATGAGTGGGATGGCAGGCTGGCCTACCTCGATCGAGATGGTGTGCTCAACGACAACGATGAGGGTTACGTCAACTCGGAAGCAGACTTCTTCCTGTTCAACGGCATCGCCGACCTGGTCGCATCTCTGCGTATCTCTGGATATCGCATCGTTGTGGTCACGAATCAATCACCTATCGGACGCGGGTGGTGGGGGCATGACCGACTTGAGGGCATTCATGACCTGATGATCTCAGAACTGCTTGCTGGAAACGAGTTGGCTGTCATCGACCTCATTCTCTACAGTCCTTACGCGCCATCGGATCAGGCTTGGTCGCGAAAACCATGTCCTGGGATGCTCCAAGTCGCCCGGCAACTGCTCGACCTCACAGCCGCAGGTCAGCAACTGGTGGAATCCAACCTGCTCTATGGGCCGGAGTACTCTGGGAAGCCCGATGCAGAAGCAGGCTCAGTGATGGTAGGAGACCGCGATTCCGATGAAGGAGCGGCTGCAGCACATGGTGTGCGCTTCCTGCGCACCCCCGGCGACACAGGGTTGGCGGCGGTCATAGACCACATGCTCTGATACAAGCCCGGGCGACGGTCTCAAGTGCTGGTGGCAAGAGGGAGTTCCATGGGTTGGGTAGGCTTGGATGACACCGACAGCCTTGCTGGCGGGTGCACTACATGGGACATGCACCTCCTGCTGTCGGAGATTGAGGTCGGCGCAGCAACGGGTGGTTGGCGGCTCAGCGGGTCACCACGACTCGTACGCCTGTGGCCACACGCCCCGCGACGTACACGCGGCAACGCCGCGCTCGCCGCACACATTGAGGTGGATGGCGATTCTGTGGAGGAGTTCAACTCACTGCTGGACGATTGGTTTGAGCAGCGTTTCGGGCACCTGCGGGGCATGCCCGAGCGCACGGATGGACAGGATTCGGCCCCGGTGCTCGTTCACAGTCTGACCAGCCTGCCGGAGGACTGGTACTGGTCGGCAGTGCACGGACTGGTAGATGTATCCACACGACTGAGGGAACTGGAGGCGATTGAAGGCACCTCAATCTGGAGCGTGACCAGAATGGATGGAGTCGTGGGCGCCAGCAGCGCCATCGCCTGGCCGGCAAGCGATGACTGGACATGGGAGGCTACGGCATGGCGTCAAGAAGAGGCGATTGGCTCAGTACGCATGGTTCCCGAGGCGGCTGTCGAGAAGATGGCCTCCCGTTTCCCGGACACCATCCTGAATCGCGATCCGAACGCTGGCCGCAGTATGATCACACCACGAACACCCTGCCCCGTCCTCTACGGAATTCGGTCGGAATCGCACGACCAGGCCGACGCTGCCCACGCCTGGATGCAGGGCCAGCCCCACGTCGAGCAGGCGATTGCCTGCAGGGTGCACCAGACGAATCAGGCGACGGGGGACCATCTACTGGGGGTTGATTCGGGAGTTCTCATCGAACAGGTGCGGTCTGGACGCCGCGGGCACGCTTCAGGCCGGGTACGCACCGCAACTGGATCGGATGTGTTGGTGGCATTCGCTGAGGGGGGTCCAGTGAATCGTCTGTTCCGCAGCGCGCAGGTCGGCGACCGTCTGAATTGGGCAGGCATGACATCTCCAGATGGAAGCGTCCATCTCGAGCAGTTGAAACTCGGCGAAGCCGGGCCTCGCGAACTCTCTCGGCCGGTGTGTGCGTGCGGTGGGAGGATGAGGCGCAAGGGGAGAGGCCAACCACTGTCCTGCCGTCTATGTGGTTCCTCGGAGAGATCTCATTGGGTTGGACGCATAGGAGCGGCCACCGATTGGGTCGAGCCATCACCCTCTCAGCGACGTCATC
>CALCOR010000145.1 GCA_937897085.1 uncultured euryarchaeote
CACTCAGGTCGGCAGTGACCAGTACAAATCGAGCATATCCGGAGGGAGTTACTCTTCGGATTCTCTCAGCACGAGTAATCGCATTCCCAGTTCACTGAATCCCGGGACCTACTACTGGGGCTACATCGTCGATGAGCGCGACGACGTGGATGAGCAGGATGAGAACAACAACGACTACACCTGCAACCAGGTGACCATCGAGGATGACCTGCCCGACATTGTGGCTGACGACGTCGGCACCTCCTCGTCATCGGCGGTGATGGGCGACACCATCTCGGTGACCTACCGGATCGAAAACGACGGCCACGACTACACCGGCTCATTCTACTGGGAACTCTACCTCTCGACTGACCGCACCATCACAACCAGCGACATCTTCGTCGATGAATTCAGCCGAAGCAGCATATCTCCCGGATACTACTACTCAGGGACCCAGTACAGCGTTCAGATTCCGTCAGGAATCAATCCGGGCTACTACTATCTCGGAATGATAGCCGACAGTCGAACCTCGGTGTCTGAACTCGACGAGACGAACAACGTGGTGGCGGACAGTGGACGCATCAACATCGAGGAGCAGGCCGACCTGGTGCCGGGCACAGTTTCCGGGCCGAACTCTGCGTACACCGGTGATCAGGTGAGCCTGTCATGGCGCATCGACAACGACGGCGACGACGACTCTGGCTGGTTCTACTGGAAGGCATACCTCTCCACCGACCGCACCATCACCAGCAGCGACACGCAGGTAGGTTCGACGCAGCAGGCGAACAGCATCTACGGCGGCTCCTATCGCTCAGGAAGCCTTTCTGTGACCATCCCGAGCAGCCTCTCGTCACGCACCTACTACTGGGGCATCATCGCTGACACGACCGACCGTGTCGACGAGGGAGATGAATCCAACAACGCCGACGATGGCAACAGCATCTCGATCACCGTGGGAGAACCTGACCTCAGGGCGGACTACATCTCTGTCAACTCGGCGACTCGCACCATCTGTGAACAGGGGACGGTGACGGTTGACCTGGATGTCTCCAACCAAGGCAATGTCAACGCCAACTCCCACTACTACGACGTATCGTTCTCCACGAGTGGTGGGTTCGGGACTTGGATCAGCATCGGTCAGGGCACCGGACCTGGTGGAGTATCGAGTTACTCGCATCAGCCGAGTGGAACCATCCCCGCTTCGATGACGCCGGGGACCTACTACGTACGGCTGTTCGTCGACTACAACAACTACATCTCGGAAAGTGACGAGTACAACAACGATGTCATGTCTTCAAGCGCACAGTTGACCGTTCAGCAGTGCGATCCCGACTTGGTTCCCACCGCGATCTCCGGTCCGTCGGCGGGTGCGCGCGGAGGGACAGTCCAGGTATCGGTATCTGTGGCCAATCAAGGGGTGGTGACGGCGAACGACGTTCCTGTGGACATCTTCCTGTCAGCAGACCAGACGATCACCAACCAGGATGACTACGTCGGCTCCAAGACCATCGCCAGTCTTGGGGCCGGTGCCACTTGGTCCGATACGCTTGCCCTGACAGTCCCCTCGAACCTTGGTAGCGGTTGCTGGTACTGGGGTGTGCTCGTCGACATCAACAACGCGATCCAGGAACTCGATGAGACCAACAATGCCCTTGCGAACAGTCAGCAGTTCTGTGTGCAGCAGCCGAACCTCCGAGTAGTGTCTGTCAGCGCGCCCGCGAGCGCGACCTCGGGGCAGAGCGTGGATGTCGTCGTATCCATCCAGAACAGCGGCGGGTCGGCAGCACCCTCATTCGAGTACAGACTCCTGCTCTCCTCAGACTCCTCTCCGAGTCCAGATGATGTGCTGCTGGACACCTTCAGCGTGCCAGGACTGGCTGCGGGAAGCAGCACGTCTCAGACGCTGCCAGTCCAGTTCGCGAGCGATCTGGTCGGGGCGTACCATTTCGTAGTGGAAGTGGATACCGGACAGACCGTTGCTGAGGAGGATGAATCCGACAATTCAGGTGCTTCAGTGCAGATTCACATCAGCGCTCCGACGCTGGACCTGCTGGCGGAGCACATCGAGTCGGCGACCTCGGCTGAGCCGGGCCAGACACTGGAGATTCGCTGGGGTGTTGAGAATCTGGGGCAGGACGAACTCGGATTTCAGGTCGATATCTGGCTCTCAGCAGACCGCTCGCTCGATGGGGGTGACACCCTGCTCACCACCGTCTCAGTCTCCTCGCTTGATGGGGGTGCACAGACCGACCAGACCTCGATGGTGCACTTGACGGACAACATGACCGGCAGCTGGTGGCTGCTGTTGCACGTCGACTCTGCAGGGCAGCATGCAGAGGATGACGAGGTGAACAACCTGCTCGCCGCCAGCCGCAGCCTGCGCATCGACACCGAGGCTCCCGAGCCTGAGGGCAATGGGCTTCCCGGATGCGATGATCCGAACAGCGATGGTGAGGGCGGAAGCGATGCTGCCGGCACCCGTTCCTCGGCAACCAATCTCGGCCTCGACCCGGTCGCCTTGACGATCGATGGTTGCCTGCTCGGTTCTGACGCGGACGACTGGTACTCGTTCGTGCTCAGCGTCAACAACCAGACGACAATCGCGCTGACCGCAGAAGGTGCTGAGTTCAGCATCGTCCTGCACAACGGCACCGCGATGCTCGAACATACCAGCACCGACATCATGACGCCTGTGGTGACGGTATCGGTGCTCAATCAGGATGCTGACAACTCCTCACTGCTGTTCCACATCCACGTAAGCCGCGCCAGTAGCGATGCCGGAGGAGCCTACCGACTGCGCCTAGCGACGGTCAACGGGAGTGAGGATACAGACCTGCTTCCTCCGCCAGCCCCCGAACTGACTCCGCTGGAGGACTGGACCTCGGCTGACGAACTGCCGCTCAAATGGCCGCAGGTGGTCGATGAGGGTTCGTCTGGACTGTCGCACTACGAGGTGCGCTGGGCAGGTGGACTCTGGTCACAGGTGTCGAACAACTCGACCAGCCTGAACATCTCGGTGCTCGCCGACGGGCGCCATTCGTTGGAGGTACGGGCGGTGGACAATGCTGGCAACATCGGGCCGGCGAGCGCCATCTGGGTGCGCATCGATCGCTCCCCGCCCACTGTAATCGTGTCTCAACTCGACGCCCAGTACTCCGGACCCCCCGTGCTGCACGTGGGAGTGGTGGTGGATGACGGCGAAGGTAGCGGGATCGGGTCTATCCAGTGGTCGTTCGACAACCACACCTGGATCGATTTCCCACCGAGCGGGGCGATCATCTGGTCGGACTGGGAGGACCTCGACCTCTACGTGCGCGTGACGGACGGAACCGGTTCGAACACGACTGCGCATCTGGACATCGTCCCACCGAGTCCTCCGGTGAGCGATGACGACCCAAGCGACAGCAGCCCGGATGAATCGGTATCTGGTACCTCCGTCGGTGAAGTGACGACGTGGGTGCTAATCGTACTGCTGCTGGCGGGGGTTGCCGCGGCGGGCATCTTCCTCGCATTCCGCGGTCGTGGCTACGAAGACGACGACGATGAGCATGATGAGGGCGGGGCCCCCGATTCACCCCTCGCCGTTGCCGTGGAGCCTACGGTAGTGCAGGCTGCGCAGTTGCAGCATGTCGCTGATCACCATGGTCTGCCATGGGGGGGAACGTACGAACTGGAAGGTCATCAGGCCATCTATGTCGCTGCAGATGGAGGTCGCTGGTGGCAGCAGCCTGACGGTTCCTTCCTGCTGGAAGCCTCCGAGGCCGAGCCATGAGCGAAGATGTGTTCGAGGCTGAAGTCATCGACTCCGCTCCGGCTGACCTGTTGCGTGAAGGCCGGTTCGACATCGGTGCCGACCCGCGGTTCCGCTACATCTGGTTCTTCATCGTCTATCTCGGATTCTCGATGCCGGGCGCCTTCCTCGCCTACTGGGGACGCACGCTCGGGCAGGGCGATCACTTCGGGCTGTCCTACGCCACTGTGATGCTCTGGTGGATGGTCACGCAGATCCCGTTCTTCCTGCGTCCGGTCGCCTCCGTGGTCGTCGACAAGAAAACCGGTCTTCCCGGTGGTCGACGCCGCCCGTGGATGGCCCTGGGAATCATCGGCCACATCGTCCTGCTGCTGCCGCTGCTGGTCATCGATCTGGGAAGCAGCACGACCCTCTGGTTCCTCATCGTGATGGTCGCCTTCATCCCGCGGGTGTTCGCCGAGCAGGCGATTGGCGGCCTGATGATCGAGTATCTGCCAAATCCAGGCAGCATCAACGCCACCATCGCGCTCGCGTACCGCGTCGGCGGAAACGCCATCGCGCTGCTGATGGCGGCACTCATCGGCCAGTCGCTCATTGGCTCTTACGACACGGTCTTCCTCGCCACGGCAGGACTGCTCGTCGTCGGTCTGCTCGGAGGGCTCGGATTCGTGCTGATGATGCGCGAGGGCAGCATCCTGCGCGGGCCGCACGCCACCCTACCTGTGGATGAGGAGCCGAGCGAAGAGCGGATTGTCGCGGAAAGTGTTGCTGAGGCGCTCGAGAAGCCGGAGTTGGACTGGCCGGAGGGGACCAGCACGTGGACGAAGTTGCAGGGCGCGCTATCGACGAAAACGGCGGTGGCGGCGCTCGTCATCGCATTCTTCCTGCCTTTGGGAGATGGCTTCGAGGCGATGTTCGTCACATTCCTGTTCCAGGACCTAGGATGGTCGGACGCGCGGGTGACGAGTTGGGGGTTCTGGTTTGGAATAGTCACACTGCTCGGCCTCATCGGGCCGATACTGTCCGACTACCGTGACCGCAGAGAGATGCTGAAACTCTACGCGCTGCTCTCTGCCGGCTGCTATCTCGCCCTCTCGATATCCATGCTTCTGCCTGTTCCGTGGTGGATTCCCGTCGTTCTATGGTTCCCGACGCTGGTGTTCACCGACTGGATGATGTTCACCTTCATCGCCACCTGGGTGGAGATCAGTGATCCACGACTTGCCTCCACTCACTTCTCGATGTATCAGATGCTGCAGGCGATCTCTGCCACTTTCATCATGGTCGGGCTGGGGACACTGGTGCTCTGGGTGTCTGGGGAGGCGTTCTGGCTGCTGTTCGGGATGGCGGCGCTGGGGCCGGCCATAGGCTGGTTCCTGTTCGGATTCATGGAACTCGACGAGGAGAAACGGGGAACCGACCGCTTCGACCTCGATGCGGTCTCAGCCCGCCTGCAAGCGACCCTTCAGAGAATGGTACCGACCGCGGGCAGCCTCGAAGTGGCTGATGCGCGACCTAGAATGCGCATCGCCGCCGCGCTCGTTGGCGTGATATTGCTTGTCGGAGTCGTCGCCGCATCGAGCCAGCTCACATTCACAGAGGAGGTCGAGGCCACCGAATGGTCCGCGCAGTTCAACACGAACATGACCGAGTCATCAGTAACTGAATCCCTCTCACCTGGCGAGACCATTTCAGTGGAGATAGACATGCAGAACCCGGGAATCGTCATTGCCACCTGGATAGCCACCGTGAACCCCTCGGGGGGATTGCCACCACCGGCCAACCCTCAGTGGCAGGTCGACCTGTATACGCCCGCACCAGTCGACATCACAGATCACGGCAACGCAACCGAGGGCAGTTGGCAGAACGAAGGCGGTTCCTCGGCGATTGTGAATTCGACAGTACCATCCAGCATGAACGACACGGACGCTGACGCGTTGACGACAAGGGTGGAGGAATGGACTCAGAAGGAGGGTTGGGACTGGGCACTTGGGACATGGATAGTCGACCTCACATACACAGATGATGGAGATCCAGTATTCACAGCGTCCGCTGAATGCACGATTACACTCACAATCGAGTACTATGAACCGCCAAGAGAGTCTGAA
>CALCOR010000146.1 GCA_937897085.1 uncultured euryarchaeote
CCTTGACCTTGGCCTTGTCCTTGTCCTTGGCCTTGGCCTTGACCTTGGCCCTGACCTTGGCCCTGACCTTGGCCCTGACCTTGGCCCTGACCTTGGCCCTGACCTTCGCCCTGGCCTTGGTCCTCAGATTCGCCGCCACCACTGGTGCCGCCGTCTCCGGAGCCTGTCTCAGCTTCTTGGTAGTCCGGATCGTAGGCGTCGGGGATGCCGTCGCCGTCGGAGTCCGAGTACTCACCGTCGTTCGGGTCGTTCGGGAACGGATCAGTCGAATCCGGTCGGCCGTCACCATCGGTGTCGGCCGAGTTCGGGTTCGTACCGCGCGCATACTCCTGGGCGTTGGTCAGACCATCGCCGTCGGGGTCCGCATTCGCGTCACCGGCGTTGTTGGGATTGAGGCCATGTGTGACCTCCCACCCATCCGGTAGGCCGTCACCATCGGTGTCAGCCTTCGTCATGTCCGTTCCGTGTTGCTGTTCTTCAGCGTTGGTCAAGCCATCTCCGTCCCAGTCGGCTCCGCCGTCAGACGGATCCAGAGGGTCGGAACCCTCGCCCATGACGACCGAAGCCGACATCAGAACGAGGAATAGCGCAACCAGCACACTCGTGTTTTTCTTGTTCATTTTCTTCTTGTCTCCTTTTTTTTTTAAAGCACAGAGAACCCGCCGTTCTCTCTCTCCGACCAGCTCCCCGCCTGACGAGGACGGCTGCATCGGGATGTGCGGGTAGTCGAGTGGCGCAGAATGCGTGCGCTGAAGGTCGCTTCAATCTCAAGGGAAGGATTCGAGCAAAAGCACAGCGATTCGCTGCACTGCGGGGATGTTACGTCCCCTTTGCGCCCGATCTTAAATCCTGATTTTGTCTCCCTTTTTGTCACTTCGACTCACTGTTTCATTCAAGGAACCCAATGTTCCCTCTAAACTCCACGACCTCTTGAGACTATTTCAACGATTTGATACGCTGATTCGTCAATTCTAGAGAATTCATGGAGTCAAACGGCGCATTTCGGCCCTGTGACTGGGGCCCTTGAGGAAGAACCTGACGGGGGTGAACAGAGTGGCGAGTATGAGCACGACCAAGCTCGCGTTGCCCCACAGCGGTGTGCCGTTGAACAAGAACACCCACAGGGACCATCCGATGATTAGCCAGAACCAGAGCGAGTGCCGGCGGGCGACAGCGGTGAAGCGAGCGCGCATGATCGCATCATCGTAGAGTTGCGGAACCTCATCTGGGGTGACCATACCTTGCTCCACACCACAGTTGGCGCACACCAGGTATCTCGGACCGTTCCCGCTGATGAACTGGTCCTGCGTGAAATTGCCACGACATACTCTACAGGTCGGCATCCGCTTCCCTCATTCCGCTCGACCCTCGCGGGGCATTTCAACGCTTCTGGCAGTGGTGCTGGGCCGCATCGCCAGGAAGTTATCGAGCACCTTCCAGCCAGCGACGCTGCCAGCTGATTCCGGGTGGAACTGAACTCCCCAGACAGGCAACGAGGGGTGGCGCAGAGCCATCGGTAGGGTGCCGGTGAGGGAATCATGAGCCGTGATCTCGAGGAGCGAACCCTGTGCAGCCAGCACAAGGCTGTGGTAGCGCATCATCACCGCTGGTGATGTGAGTCCGGCAAACAGACCGTCCTCCGAGTGCGCTATTTCGGTTGGGACTCCATGCACCGCCCCCAACGGCGAGGGTGAGAGCGGCCAATCGGCTGCCACACCGATGGCCTGCATCCCGAGGCAGACGCCCAGCAGAGGAAGCGGACTCTGCTCATGGGTGTTGAGCCGACCGGCGAGAGCGAGGGAAGCCAATTCCATCGTGAGTGGTGACTGCTCGGGACGTCCGGGTCCCGGGCCGAGCACCAGATGGGTCGGTGAGATGTTGTTGAGCAGGTAGCCGATGTCATCAGGGACATTGACACCACGTCCGCATACGACGACGACCTCGGCACCGAGGTCGCAGCACAAGTGGACGATGTTCCACGAGAACGAATCGAGGTTGTCGATGAACAGCAGTCTGCGAGTTCCCTCGACGGGCAACTCCAGAGGTGGATCACCCACGAACCACTCAATCGGTTCTGCGGGTGCGATGCAGGCGGATTCAATTTCTTCTCTCGCCCTCGCGAGCGCGCGTGTTCTCTCATCCACTGCAGGAACTGGATGGATCTCAGAGGATTCACAGGTGGGAATGTCGATGCAGGGGTCGGTCGACCAGGCGGCTTCCAGCAGGCCGCGCGCCTTCCACTTCGCCTCCTCCACCTCCCGTTGCGGATCTGACTCGATGACAAGGCCTCCACCTGCCTTCACCCTCGCTCTCCATTCGCCAGCGTCATTCCGTTCCGCCTCCAAGGTGCGGATCAGGATGTTCCACGCCGAGACACCGGTGCGCGGGTCGTGATGTCCTAGCGAGCCGGTCCAGGCCCGTCGCGGCTCTCCTTCCAATTCATCGATGCTCGCCACCGTCACGGTCTTCGGACAGCCGGTGATGCTGCCCCCTGGGAACAGCGCCTGCAGCGCGTCCCATCCGTCCAGCCCCGGCCTGAGCCTGCCTTCGACCTCACTCACCATGTGCTGCACGTCTGGGAAGGTCTCGATGCGCCAGTCCGACCAGCTCACGCTGCCAGTGGCGCACACGCGGCCGAGGTCGTTGCGCTCGAGGTCGACGAGCATCATGTGCTCGGACAACTCCTTGCGGCTGGCTGCGAGTGCCCGCCGCTGGCGGGCATCCTCCTCTGGAGTTCGACCGCGGGGGCAGGTCCCCTTGATCGGTCGTGTGGAAAGTCGTCCTTCACTCTGCGACAACAGCAGTTCCGGACTTGAGGAGGCGAGCGCACAGTCGAGGTCCGGAGCGTGCAGCCAACCGGAGAAGGGTGCCGGGTTACGCACAGCGAGCGCCTCGAACACACGCCAAGGTGAGTCAATGCTCCCCTCCCATGTTCGTCCGTAGTTCAGTTGGTAGAGCAATCCCTGCTCGATGCAGGAATGCACGATGCGCACCGCCGACGCGTGCTCCTCATCGGTGATGGTGGAGGTCGGTGCAGGCAGAGGAATGGTGGTTGACACGGCATCCGATACCGAATGGGGGCAGCCATCCTCGAGCCACGCTTCGACGCAGGCGATCGTCTGCTGCGCCCATTCATCGTCATCCAGACATGCGAGCGTCAGGCTGCCAGCGTGGCGGTCGTGCACCAGCCAGCGGTCGCAGCGATAGAGCAGCCCGAGCAGGTCGCGAGGGAGTGGAAGATTGCGCAGTCGCACGGGTTCGGTCCACTGGACAAGGTCGTATGTGAGCAGCCCAGCGAGATTACCGGGCAACAATCCCAAGCCCACATCCCTCGATTCCACATCGGGTGATAGCCCCCCCAGCGGACGCAGGGCGTCAGCGAGATTCTCACCGCGTACCTCGAATCGATGCACCCAGCGGCTGTTCTCCCATGATTCAACCACCCATACACAATCACTCTCGGGCAATCCCAAGGTCACCTCTCCAGCGAGCGCTGAGGCGGCGGAAGTGAGTGGGAGCTGCTCAGAGCGAGCAGGTTGACGACAGATTGCGCGAAGGGTCGGTGGTCCAGCCAGAGCGCTGATGCCCGCTAGGTCCGAAAGCGGCCCTCCTGAGAGCAGCATCAACTCGTCAGGGGCCCCATGCAGCGTGGACTCGCCCCACAACCCGGCCGAACGTAGGCGATTGGCAAGGCCGAGCAGCAGCAACTCGTCGTCACCGAATGACCATCTACGGATGATCACGACTCGCCCTCCAAGTCTACCCATCCATCTTCGAGGGCACGCTGATGAAGGTTGGCGCACAGGCTACGGAAGTCGTCATCGCCCTCATCCCCCACCGGATCACCGTCGAGAGAGGTCATGGTAGCCACACCGATGCCGGTTCCCAGCAGCACCACCTCGCGTGCCCTGACGAGCATGGTGGCAGTGATTCTCCCCGAATGCACAGGGATACCTTCTGCGGCCAGTCCAGGAGCGATGCTCTCGAGCGTGAGCGAGCGAATTCCTCCCTGTTCGGGATCAGGGTACCAAGCGGTGCCATCGTCGTCGAGCAGCAACAGAGTCGCACGATCGGCGTCTACCACCGCTTCGTCGTGGATGAGGAGCGCCACATCCGCCCCAGCCTTCACCGCGGCCCGCTTGGCCACCATGTACGGCTCCCAGCCACCATGCTTGGTTCCGGTCAAGCCACCCGACCAACGCGGAGCCTCGTGGGTGATGCAGGTCAATGCAACTCCATCGTCTTCTGTCAGCGGGCGGGATTCAGCCGCCCAGACACCGGCAGCGGTCAGGCTCAGCAGGATGAGCGAGTTTCGGTCTGTCGGCATGTCGGCGACGAGAGCTGCCTCTGCCTTCGCACGTGCATCCTCAGGCCAAGCGATCCCCAGACGACCAGCGTGCTCCTGCATCCTGCCAAGGTGCGCATCGAGGTACGCCACCCGCCAACCCTCGGTTCGCATGGTGGTGAACACCAGATCCTGCGGCTTGCCGTCACTCTCGCCCACGCGTACACCCGACGGCTCCAGAGGAGCCGAAGCCATCAATGCTCAGTCGCGGTTTTCTAGAATCCTGTTCCGAATTCACAGGAGATCGTCGATGAGCGAGTCGAGGTCGTCGTCCTCATCGCCGCCTTTGCGCGGTTCATCGAACAGGTCGCTGGCGAGGTCGGCAAGGCGAGCGCTGGCATCTGTCGGTGCGGAGGCGCGAGCAGGGGTGGTGTCGGTCACGGAGGTCTCCCGTTCTTCTGCATGGATGGCGGAGGCGGCCGGCATGAGAGTGCCCTCGAGGTCCACATCCGCAGCCGCGGGTGCGCTGAACGACTCGCCGGTGCCACCCCAACTCGCGTCGTCCTTGTCCTGAGGGAGACCCCATGCCCCGGTGACCAGTTCCCAAGCCTGGCTGTCGCGCCGATTGCTGCGGACACGCACCATCATGAAGATGATCGACATGATGGCTAGCATCAGCAGCACCGAGAGCACGTTGTTGAGAGTCAACAGTTCGCCGATGCCCGCGGTCTCGGGAGTACCGGGGCCAACCACCTCA
>CALCOR010000147.1 GCA_937897085.1 uncultured euryarchaeote
CCAGCCGCCACGCCTTCTCACGCGCCCATGGAAGGGAAGCCGCGTGCGCCTCCAGCGGACGCAGCAATTCCCTCAGTTTGGCCAGTTCCTCCTCTCGGGTGACGCCACTCTTCCTCCGGTCTTGCTTGATTTCGAACAGCCTCCACGAGCCGTAGACCAGCACGATGAGTGTCATACCACCTCCGATCAGCCCCCCAGTGCGCAGACTCTGCGCTGGGTCTTCACCCATTCCTGAGGCGAAGAAGGAGACGAACGCGCCCATCGTCGCAACCATGATGCCGAGCACCAGCGAGATGCTGATGAGGTCCCTGAAGTTGACCTCGGCCATGTTCATCCCCGTCTCTGGGGTCCACTTCACGCTTCTGCATGCCCAAAGCATATGGCAACCGATTCGCTCGCCACGGCCAGTGTCCGACGACGGTGAGTCCACCCGTAGCGGTCTTCCCGACCGCCAGCGCGAAACGCGCATCGGCATGTGGGTCGGCGGCATCGCACTCGGCTACCTGCTGGCGTCGTTCATCGTCCCCGCGCTGCTGCCGACGGACACGGTTCCCGAACTCTCGGGCAGAGCGAACGCCTTCGACTATGCCAACAAAGACGGAGGCTGGGGTGGTGCTGGAAACGAGCCTCACCCTGAGGGAGATAGAATGTTCCACAACCAGGCAGCTCATGGGGGGATGTTCGCATGGACAGAGTTGGACCTGTTCTCCGCATTCGTCTATGGTTTCGGTGACCTCAACTGCCATCAGAAGCATGAGCGGTCGTGGTCGATCAATGGCAACCAGATGCCCGTCTGCACCCGCGATATCGGCATTTTCGCCGGCTTGGCAGTGGCAGGATTTCTCTTCTCTCGCCGCGGGGTCAATCGTTGGACTATACGGGATTCGCTGCTCTCTGTGGCACCCGATGATTGGGTGGCTGACTTCTACCTGAGAGACAGGCGTGCGTTGCTTGCATTCGGTGGTCTTTTCCTCTTCCTCGTTCCGGTGGCGCTCGACGGAGGCATCCAGGCGCTGACCGACTACGAGTCGAACCACCTCAAGCGGGTCGTGACCGGGGTGCCGATGGGATTCGCAGTCGGGCTGTTGCTATCCGCCATGTTCGCTTCCCGTCCGGCTTCGTTCACAGGTGGACCTGCACAGGTGCGCCTGCCGGCCAACGCTCGGCTCGTGCTGTTCGACGACGATGCAGAACCTGAGAGCGCTCCCGAGTCAGCATCAGATGACGGCACGAGCGAGGAATGAGTGCTCATTCAGGTCCGTCGCGCCACCACCTGCGCAGGCCATCGATGTCTGCTGGGGGGTCGTGGTCGGTTGCGCCGCTACCGATGACTGCCAGCCGAGCAAGACATGCATCAGCGCAGGCGCGCATGTCAGCGTCGGGATTACGTCCGAGGATCTTGTTCAGGGCGCTCTTCCAAGAGGATTCAGGATTGTCCTGCATCCACGCGGACAGTGTCTCTTTGAGTGGCCACAGCACCAACCCCAGCCGACCATATGCCTGCCAGTCTGGACGCAGTTCTGAGCGAGGGGCATCTGCCCCCTTCAGTGGCCTGTGCACCCGCACCCAACCAGACTGCTCGTGCAGGAACTTCAGCATCCTCTGAGTATGTCTGCTGGTGACCACGCGCGCAGGACCGAGCCAACGGCGCAGTTCGCTCACCTCGGCGCCCGGTAGCAGCGATAACGTTCCGACTACCGACACCACGGTGTGCGCCAGCGGATTCTGAGGTACGTCCGACCGCTGTTGAACTGGTACCGAATCCCATGCCTTTCGGTACAAGGTGTCCGCCTGCTGCATCACCCGCCACGGCCTCTCACCAACCAACCAGTTGGAATTGCTACGCGGTGGGGGTGTGTCGACCACATCCAGCGTGCGTTGGCCCCTTTGCCAACTCAGCGCGCTGTCGAGCAGATGACATTCGACCGTATCGAGGTCTACATTGAGCGGTCGAGTGTGTCGATACAAGAAGTCCCGAATCACCCGTTGCAGCTTCTGCCTGAGGTCGATCTTCCCTCCATCGTTGACGACTGGACCCGCCACCTGACCCCTGTCGAACGGCGCGGGCATTCGCACCTCTCCTCCGAGCAGGGAGGCGTAGCCGGCGCGAATCTGGGTCTGTAACTCATCGGTCTCAAAGTACTCCTGCTTGTCGGCGTCACGGGTGGATATCTCGCTGCTGAGCGCGCCTTTGGAGATGCGTTGCAGTGCCATCTCGGGGTCGCAGTCCACCCACACGCACAGGTCGGGCACGCAAGCGGCCGAGTTCAGTCGAGCAACCTCTTCGAGGCCGAGGTCGCCGACGATTCCCTGGTAGACCAGCGACGAGTGCACATTGCGCTCACTGATGACAACCTCTCCTCGAGCGAGTCTGGGAACTATCCACGCATGCGAATGATCCAGTCGATCGGCTGCGAACATGCTCGCCTCGTGTACCGGGCCGGCCTCACCCGTGCTCACAGCCTCGACCGCCAACTGCCCGAGCGGGTGGTCCCGCCGTGGCTCACCGGTCACAGCGACATTGGTGAATGTGAACTCCTCCGCGCATATGTCCGCCAGCATCTGGGTGGCTATTCCCTTGCCACTGCCATCTCCACCTTCCACCGATATGAGATACATGGCCACGCCTTCTGCACATGATGAGACTCTGAGGCGCATGAACCTCTCGGCAGAGAATCTTCACTCGTCTGCGTATGGCCGGTACTGGTCGAGGAATTGCGGTCGGGCGATCATAAGCAGCGCCATGCCCATCAAGATGAGCAGGGGGCCGAAGAAGATGTTCCCGCGGCTGAACAGACCGAGTCCGCAGAGCCATTGGGTACGCCGGTACCTCAAGCCGCGTCTGGCCTCCATCGCACCCGCGAATCCTAGCCCCGCAGCCACCAGGGAGAGGAAGGCGATCGCCGTGGACAACTGCACCGCCGAAGCGAGACCGCTCTCCGTGCGCAGATCACGCTCATCAACTCCTTCGCCCACGCGCAGGGTCAGAGTGACCTCTGGCAGATCACCGGGAACCAAGGTCCGCTCGATAGTGACGTTACCTGAATGTGTGACCCGCAGCAGCATCTCCTCCCGTGGAAGGTCGGTGAACGTGAATCGGCCATCCGGGCCTGTCTGCGTACGCGCTTCGGAGGTGTCGTCAGCTAGGTGCAGCAACTCCACCTGCACCCCTTCTACCGGCTCACCGCCGCTGCTGTTCTGCGCATCAAGATCGGTCAACACGAGCCCATGCAGGTCGACGGATTGCTGAGCCTCGAACAGCGGACTTGAGATCAGGTCGCGCGGGTCCGAGGAGACGAGCAACATCCCGCTCGACACACCCAACAGGCTCCCTACGACAACCAGCAGCACCGCCAGGTTGCGCACCCAGTCCTCCTCAGCTCGTTCTCGGAGGGCAGCGGGGAGACGTGCCATGGTCGCATCTTCGCCCTGCTCAATCGCCTTGCGGGCTCGCTCACGGTTCAGAGCGCGCTGGCGAGCAACCCTGCGTCTGCGACGCTGGATCCGATCCATCAAGCCGTCCGACGAATCGCTGTCATCCGGGTCATCAACATCGTCGTCATCATCGAATTCGACGCCATCTTCCTCTAGTTGCGAGCGCACCTTACCACGAAGCTCATCGAGGCGGCGCTGGCGGTCGTCATCGTCGCTCATCGGCCACCCTCCGTGGGTGCGCGAGTCGCGGGCGGGTTGTGAATGCGACGCCGACTTGCGGAGCCGGGAGTGCCGCTCGTCCACAAGAGCAGGATGAGCAGGGTCAACGGAATACCTAGCAAGACCGACAATGAGAGCACCTCCGCGCGCGGTGGTGAACTGGGCGCACCCGTCGCTGACTCCGGATCGGTGTCGTGATCTTCGACCGGTTCCTGATTCAACTCGAATCTCACCAAGTGCATCGAGGTCCAGTTCTTGCCCGTGACCAGGAAGGCGTCATGCTCAGCGACGTAGGCGATGCCGTTCAGGACATTGTTGAATCGGCCTGACCTCGATTCAGCCAACTGTGATGCGTCTACTGTGAACTCCACCGCTCCCGAAGTAGAGTTGATCGCCAGGATCAAGTCACTACCCCAGACGTTCGCGTAGATCGTCCCCCCGTCACACTCCAACTCGTTGAGCCCGTCCGTCTGCTGACCGTCGAGAGTGACGAGGAGAGTGCTCTGGACAGTGAAGTCGGATGGGTCCCTGAAAGCGAGCTCGGAAGTGCCGTTAGACATCACCAGAGAGGTTCCATCGTTACACAGACCCCAGCCCTCACCGGAATAGGTGTGATTGCCGATGACCTCGAAGGTCTCGATGTCGAAGATGAGAGCGATTCCTTCCTTCCAGGTCAGCATCACGATGGTGTCTCCGACAACGGTGATGCCCTCGCCGAACAGGCTCTCATCGAGCAGCGTCTGACGGAGTACCTCGCCGCTCGATGAATCCACCTCCCTGAGACTGGAATATCCGTACAGGCCAGTGCTCTCGTACAGGGAGCCATTGTGCATCTCCAACCCCTGAGTGAATGCCCACTCATCATGGGGATGAGACGAAATGACGTGCAACTCAGCCGCTTCTGAGTCACCTTCCACAGAGGCCGGAGTTAGGGTGAGAAACAAGACGACAATAAGGACCGTTAAGACGCGCGGCGCCATGGTGGGCCGAATCATGTACGAACCATGCTCCATGGTGTCTTAAATAGGTCATTCGAGTGCTCTCAACGTGAGCATACGTAGTATGCGTCACGTAAGGTGACCGGATGCCTGAACTCACATTGAACTCAACGCCACGCCAAGCACTGCTGCTGACTCTGGTCATGGTGGTCGCGGCGCTCTCGCCACTGTTCGCGGCAGCCGAGGCAGAACAGTCGGGATGGGTGGACCCCGGGGGCGTCGTGTATGGGGATTTAGTGGATTTCGATGGGGCAACGATGGGTAAGCAGTATCTGTTCGTCGATGAAGAAGAACCTGTCTGGTCCGCCACCCGATTCATGAAGTTCGCGTGGGCTGATGCCGGATATCCGGACCTGTTCCTTCCGTTCGCCCCTGAGAATGTCGCCCCGATGTCCAGCAGGAGCAACCATTGCGTGCCCTATCAGGAAGGACAGACGCTCACCGTGCCCATCAGCGGAGGACAGGTAGCGGTCACGGTCGAGAAGGTGACGACAACGGCGGCCTTCTTGGTAGAGAGTTCTCAGACGATTCCATCATCGACGTTGAACAACTTCGCCTCGACTTGGGATTCCACCATTTACCCGGTGGACACGCAGTACTTCGGAGCCGCTCCCGATGTGGACAACAACTGCCAGATCGAGATCATCATCTACAACATCGACGGTGGTGGCAACACTGGTGGCTACTTCTCACCCGGGCTGTCCGGTCAGCGAGAGTCGCTGTTCGTCGATGTGGCTGACCTGGGCTGGGGCAACACGATTCTGGCACACGAGTTCCAGCACCTGCTGCACAACGCCCGCGACCCGTTCGAGTACATCTGGATCGACGAGGGCAACGCAGACATGGCCGCCTACCTCTGCTTCGGCGCCACCGGTACCGTCATCGGCCATGCGAACTCCTGGGCGCAGTCGCCGCACATCTCCGTACGCTGGTGGAACCAGTCGCTCGCCGACTACGGTGCTGGCTTCCTGTTCATGCTCTACCTCGCCTCCAAACTAGGGGGTGGACAGGCAATCAGGACGCTCGTTGCCGACTCCGCCACCGGAGGCGCGGGAATCGAGAATCTCGCCCGTAATCCGATTCCAGGATCTCCGGGTAACATCGGCAGAACGATTGATGACATCTTCGCCAATTTCACCATCGCCACGCTGCTCGACTCCAACCAGAATCCGTTCGGGCTGGATAACATCGACATGTACACCGGCTGCGGCGGGGGGCAGTTCTGCACCCTGCAGATCACCGACTACAATGGCGCTTGGGGCAGCACCTGGTCACGTCTGGGAGACGACCTGTGGGGCTGGGGAGTCAGGGCGTACAAGTTCATCCAAGGAACTGGAGCACCGCTCAACGTGATGGTCCAAGCGTCAGAGGTCGACTTCGGAGGTCGTCTGCTCTACAGGGACGTGGCTTCGGGAACCTGGGTGGCAGAGGAACTGGTGTTCAACGGCGGGATGGCGACCGGGTTGGTGCCCGGATTCGGCAACATCAGCGACGAGGCATATGTCGTTGTGTGGTACGAGAGTCTGGTCGATGACTGCGACTACAACTTTCCCAACTGCGGCTTCCCCGGCGGCACGGGAACCTACCCCTCAGCGACCATCGACATCTATGCCTCGCTGATCACCCAGCCCGCCACGCTGAACATCAACGGAACGCGGCAGCACGACCGCGACCTCGACGGCCTCGACGACACACTCGAGATGAGCCTCATCGTCAACTCGACCGCCTTCTGGGAGTTGCTGGACATCGAGGTGCAGGCGTTCGCTGACAACGTGCTCTACGACACCATCCGCACACAGGTGGGCGCCGGTCAGGGAATGCCGGTGACCACCTCCGTCTGGTGGACCCCTCCTTGGGATGACGACTGGGAGCTTTACGCGGTGCTCTACGACCAGTTAGGCGCAGCGATTCAAGGAGCGGCCGTACTCACCCTGCCAACCATGTTGAACAACATGGCCCCCATGGCCACGGGTACCCTCTCTTCGAATGTCTCGCAAACATGGCTGCCAATCCAGTTCAACGGCAACGGCTACGACATCTGGGGCCTGTCTGATGACAATATGACATACTCACACAACAACTCCCCCACGGGCTATCTGTGGGACTTCGGTGACGGTGGGCAGTCTTGGCTGAAGACGCCCAACCGCGCTTACACGCAGGTAGGCGAATTCAACGTCACACTGCTGGTGACCGATGTAGGAGGAACCGCGAGCATGGCGCAGACGTGGAGCGTGAACGTGACCGACGACTCGGAACCCACCGTGAAGATCAGCGTGGATGGGCAGGAGGTGGTCGAAAGCATCAATCTCCTGACGGAGCAGCGGGTGCTGTTCAGCGGTCATCTGACGACCGACAACGTGCCCGATGATTTCCTCTCGTTCGATTGGGACTGGGGCGACGGCAGTTCTGAGGGCGGTATCGGCGACTGGGAGGCAGACCACGAGTGGCTGTCAGGTTCGCGCAACGGCAGCGTCTACAACCTGACCCTGACCGTCAGCGACGGCGTACACATCGTCAACGAGACCATTCAGGTGATCATCTGGAACCGGGTACCACGCCAGATCTATGACTTGCCACTGGTGGTTGATACGCTCACGCCGCTGACGATGCCCACTGTATTCACCGACGACGACGGGACCATCGTCGAGTGGAGATGGAACTTCGATGAAGACGTGAACCTCGACGGTGGCGACCTGTCGATGGGTGATCCGTTCGATCAGAACTCCTCATCCCAGCAGAATCCCACGCCCGCCTGGCGCACTCCGGGGCTGAAGAATGTCACCGTCACCGCCACCGACAACGATGGCAACATCAGCGCGGCGATCATCCAGGTGACGGTGAACAACCAGCGCCCAGTCGCCCTGTTCGCCAGACCGGATGATGGTGACACGAACACGGTCTACGACTTCCGCAGCTCCTCATTCGACCCGGACGGGGTGTCTGGTGTGATGACCACGATCTGGACGCTCTCCGACATGAACACGACCATCGTCAACCAGACATCGGTCATCCACACCTTCGTCGTGCCTGGCACCATCACCGTGCAACTGGTGGTGATCGATGAGCGGGGACTGTCCTCGCTGCCCAAGCAGTACACATTCGAAATCTCCAACCCTCTGCCCGAACCGCAGATGACCGTTTACGAGGCGAGGGACGTGAACACAGGCGAGGCGATTCTCGGCCCGAGCGCGGATGAGAGCCTGTTCACATGGCGTCATGTGTTCACAGACGATGGTGGTATCTTCGTCGCTCCCGGTAATTGGCTGCGATTCAACTCCACGGGCAGCCGAGACGGCGACGCAGCCTTCGATGGAGGGTTCGTGCCCTTGGACGAGACTGATCCGAACTGGAACGGCATCGTCGAGTACACCTGGGACTTCGGTGACGGCTCACCGCTGCTCAACACACCGCATGCATGGCACTCGTTCGAGACTCCGGGAATCTACACCGTGACACTCACGCTGAGGGACGGATTCGGCACCGGCGACACCAACCAGACGATCCGCAAGGTCTACGTCGCCCAGACTCCGGAGATTCTGACCACCTACCTGTTCGATGAAGTGGTCTACGCCGTGGGCTCGCACCTTCTGTCTGGCGTCGCCATCGACCACGACACCAACTATGGAATTCAGGCGTGGTGGGACGACGATGTCAACGTGGACGCCGATGGAGACGGCACCTACGACAACGATCGCAACAGCGGCCTCGATTCGATCATCGGCCCAGATGCGCTGGTCTACAACTGGGATTCAGACGACCGCGTGGACGCCAATGAAGACGGGGACACTCGCAACGACTGGGAGCAGCAGACCGAACAGGGATACCTGCGAGTGAACTGGACTGAGACTGGTGACATATTCGTCGTTCTCCAAGTGTGCACCGGAATCAACGTCTGTACCCAGCGCGGCTACCCAGTGAAGGTTCGCGACCCGGATGAGAAGGACGATTCGCTAGCCGATTTCAGCATCGACTCCTTGCTCCCGAAGGCCGAGGATGGCGGAGTGCTTCTCGGGGCGCTGCTGATCCTCGTCCTGTTCCTTGGATGGCTGGTGATGCGCCAGCCCACCGAGGTCGAGATTGAAGCGGAGGAGGCGGCAGCGGCCTACGATGTCTCACAGGTTGTCACTGAGGGTGGAGTCCTTGGAATGGACCATCACGAGCCGCCCCCGCAGCCAGCACACCTCACCAAAGACGACCGACGCAGCAAGCAATCGGGTTATGTGCGGCCGGTCACCTCGCGCAAGCGCTGAGGTGTTAGGCTGACGACCATCCCGACAAGACGCTCGACTGCACGGTTGTCCGTGCTGCTGCCACTGGCATTGCTCCTGCTCCCTCTTGCTGGATCCTTGTTGCAGCCTCTCGGGACGCACATCGCACCCAGTGCCGCGGCAGCCAGCGACTGCACCCTGAGCAGTGACAGGGCGGAGTGGAACAAGGAGGTCAGTTCGTTCAACCTCTCAGGCATGGGTGATGAGTGGGATACGATGAACGAAGAGGATGATGGGTTCAGGGGCGAGGATGATGAGCCTCAGGGCGGATCATTCCCCTTCGATAGTGGAGATGGGGTCCACAACGATTCTGAACTCGATGCGATGCGACAGAGTTTCCACACCAGCATGATAGTCGATAACGACACCGCTGGAGGGCTCCGACTCAACCTGACTGTCGGCTACCGCTACACTTTCTGCGTCGTCGTCAGTTCGCTCAACCAGAGCTCCTACCTCGATGCGCCGCTGGTCGATGTCTACCTGCTGCACGAGTTCGACTGGGGTCGCTACCGGGGTGACTACGAGATGCGCATGTGGGAGGGTCGTGAGTTGTTCAACATGATTCCCCCCGAGTGGCGCGCTATCGGTGCGTGGATGCCCTACAGGGACGTGCATTCCTACGAATCACGCAGGGCGATCGACTTCACAGTCAGCTTTGACCACGATGAGACGACCTCCTCGCTGTTCGACCCGTTCTCTGAGCAGCAGTGGATGTACCTCGTCATCGATGGCTGGGACAACGCCCGGG
>CALCOR010000148.1 GCA_937897085.1 uncultured euryarchaeote
ACCGTGAGGTTGATCCAGAAGCTGGCGGATTGGCCGGCGGGAAGCGGGTTCAGGGGGACGGCATTGTCGTGGTCGTTGAGGTTGTCCGAGTCGATGCGCAGCGGGGAGTACGCGATCATCCATGTCTGGTTGGAGACCTCGGTGACAATCTGCATGGTGTGCGTCATGTATCCGTTGTTCGTGAGCGTGCAATAGAGGACCGGGGGAGACGGGTCTGCGGGGATGACGATGTAGCCCGTCTCCGGGTTGTTGCAATCGACGGTCACTGTGAATTCCTCCACCTTCTGGACGGCGAACAGCAGCCACTCGTCGATGTGCATCCCGGAAGTGGCCCCACCCGAATCACTCTGGAAATGCAGACCCATGACGTAGGCGCCTGCGTCCTTCACTCCGGTCAGGTTCCAAATCATCCGGGTCCAGTCGTTCGTGGTCGGCGAGACTCCAGCAGTTGAGAGATTGAATTTATCCTGAGTGTTACCATCGTCGATTATCAAGGACACCTCGTCACCTGAGCCGAGCCCCCCATAGGCTTGTGAGGTCAGTTGCATCGAGACGTAGTCGTAACCGTTCATCGAGATGCGACAGAAGCCGAGTCCGTATCTGTTGGTGATTTCATTGTCTCCGATTCCATACCCAAATCCGGGGTCCACGGGATAGTCCGCGGGGTTACATCCCTGGTTGGCTGGAGCCACCCAGCCCCAACGGAGCCAGTCGTTGCCCATCGATTCGTAGTCCTGCCCCGGTGCCGAATGGCGCCAGTGAGAAGTGCCCACGGCGGCCGAAGTATTGTCCATCCTCCACGGTCCGTATCCGTCAGCGTTGTCGGTCGATGCATCATATCCTATGGATGCGAATGTCGGAGTGTAGTAACTGATTCCCTGATTGCACGGATCGTAAAGACAGAGTCCGCGATCCATGTTGTCGTACCAGATGGCGACCGGAACCTCATCGATCAGTTCGTCATTGACGTCGTTGCCATCGTCGACCAGACCATGGATGATGCCCTTGACGATGTATCCACCCGACAGGGTGCCGTTGTCAGCGAGGATGCTGTGCGCCGCTACCGGAGTCCAATCCATCTTCTCCACATGGCTCTGTCCTCCAGTCAATGAGATGTTGACCTGCATCTCTTGGACGAGCGTCCCTACGGGGTGCCAGACCTGCACCCATGCCGTTGCTTGAGCAGTGGTGATTGACGAGCCTGCCTGCTTGAACGTGACAGTGATCTCTACCTGCCTGTTGCGGACGATGTAATCCTCGCTGTTACCGTCGGGCTGTTCCCAGGTCAGCGCCGGGGTCGAGGCGTTGCCTACGGTGATCGACATCACTGCGAAATCGACCAGCGACCGACCTCCAGCAGCCCCGGCTGGCTCGGTCAGAGGGATGGCGGAGGCGAGCATCAGCGCAGAGATGAACAAGACGATATTCAGTCTCCGCATGATTACCAGCGCCGCGCCCACCGGAACGGGTGTAAAAAGGTTGATTGGTTCTTGTCTTAGACAGAACCAGAGGTTCTGGGGCACTCACGGCCATTCTCAAGACGGTCGATTCTGCCTTGGCAGCCTGACTTCTGGCGAAGAACATATGGGGTCCGCGACGACGAGTGGCGACCGTGACCGAACAGCGCAGCACTCTGGTCGACCGCGTCTGGCTGACTTTGGTGGTCTCGGGACAGGTTCTGCTCGCTCCTGCGATCGCCTTCGCGGTGACCTACTTCATCGACCCCGGGGGTATTCTGGGTGACCAACCGCTGCTGCGTGTCAACCTGATTCCGTGGATCCTCGGCGCCGCTCTAGGTTACGGTCTGCTGTCGCTCTTCCTCGCCCTCGCCGTCGGAGGCTGGATGCCCGTCGGAGTTGCTGAGAAGGGTGGCTGGGCACCGGTCCTCGGAGTGTCTCAACGATTGCGCGACGTGTCGCTGGTCGACCGTGCCCGACTGCACCTGCTGAACTCACCTCACGGCAAGATGATGGTCATCGTCAACAAACAGGTCAGGGAGCGAGGGCACGGCCTGCTGGAGGTTCATGGTGGACTGCAGATTCTCGCCGCCCCGCTGCAGTTGGCGTTGGTGATCACCCCGATTATCATCCTCAGATTGGTGCCTGTAGGCTGGCTGGTGCCGAACCGATTGCTGGAACTCTCCCTGTTGGTCTACCTGCTGGCTCTGGCGATCATTCTCAGAGCCTACCCCAGATACGCCCAGCGCCTGGTCGGCCCTGCCTCCAAACTGCGCCGCTTCCTAGTGAATGTCACTAGAGTGAACTGGATGTTCCCAGTTCTGTTGCTCTGGTTGGTCGGCCGCACAGTGGTCGGTGTGGTGTTCAACTGGTTGGACCCGGACATGACGCAATGGAATCAGATCGCCGTCGAGAAACGCATCCTCGAAGCGCTGCTTCCCATCGACATCGAGATTCCCGAGACCTCGTTCCTCGACCTTCTGGTCGCACTCTCGGTGCTGCCGCTGGCAACGTTCACCACGATGGCGGTGCTCGGTGGCGGACGGCATGACCTGCCAGATTGGCTGGTAGATGCGGAGCGCAACTGGAAAGATCCGAGCGATGAAGAACAGGAGTTGCTCGATATGCTCGACGACTCTGAGGAGGAAGCAGGTGACGA
>CALCOR010000149.1 GCA_937897085.1 uncultured euryarchaeote
GGGACACGGCTGGATGATGGTGGAAGGCATCGCTGCCAATGTTCCCCACGTCGTTGACGACATTCACTCGATGACGACTGGCAACGCCTGAACCACGCAAGCCGGCGAGCTCGCGCGGGCGAAACGCGCGAAGTGTTGCGCGCGCAATCATCAAGACAGGGATGCGGTAGGCTCGCGTCGATGACCCACCCTGAGAACGAACCCATCCTCGATTATGGACCCGGAAGTCCAGAGAGAGAGGCTCTGCAGAAGGAACTGGCGCGGCAGTCATCAGAGGTCGTCGAGATTCCCTGCATCATCAATGGCAAGGAGGTGTTCACGGGTGACACCACCACTCAGGTGATGCCCCACGACCACGGTCACGTGATCGCCACCGTTCACCTCGCTGGAGAGGCGGAGGTCAGGGCAGCGTGTGAGGCAGCCGTCGCTGCTCAGGAATCATGGATCGCCATGGGTTTGGAAGCCCGTTCGGAGATCTTCCTGCGCGCCGCCGACCTGCTCGCCGGAGACTGGCGAATGCGTGTGAATGCCGCGACCATGCTCAATCAGTCGAAGACCGCCTTCCAGGCCGAGATCGACGCGGCGTGCGAACTGATCGACTTCTGGCGCTTCAACGTGCATTACGCCTCTGAGTTCCACGACCAGCTGCAGCCGTTGGTGAGTCCAGAAGGATTCGTCAACACGACCGAGATTCGTCCGCTGGAAGGTTTCGTGCTCGCCATCACTCCGTTCAACTTCACCAGCATCTCAGGAAACCTGTCCACCGCACCCACGCTGATGGGAGGCACCTCAGTGTGGAAACCGAGTCGCAACTCATACCACTCGAATTACCAGTTGATGCAACTGATGATGGAGGCGGGAATGCCCCCCGGTGTGGTCAACTTCGTGCCTGGTGACCCGCGGATGATCGTTGACACCTGCCTGGAGAACCCAGACTTCGCCGGCGTCCACTTCACCGGCTCCACACGAGTGTTCCAAGGGCTGTGGGGCAAGATTGCTGAATCACTTCCCCGACTCCGCTCCTATCCCCGAATCGTGGGTGAGACCGGTGGCAAGGACTTCATCGTCGCCCATCCTGATTGTGATCGGCGAGGGCTGTTGATAGCGCTGTTGCGCGGCTCGTTCGAATATCAAGGCCAGAAGTGCTCGGCGGCCAGTCGTGCCTACATCCCGGAAAGCGTGTGGGAGGGCATCAAGGGAGATTTCGTGAAGGAGATTCAGAAAATCACCATGGGCGATCCGAGAGACTTCACGAACTTCGTCACCGCGGTCATCGACCAGAAGGCGTTCGACAAGATCAGCGGCTACATCCGTGCGGCAGAGGAAGACCCTCTGTGCGACGTGGTTGTAGGTGGGGGATGCGACGACAGCAAGGGCTGGTTCATCGAGCCGACCGTGATTCTGACATCGGATCCCAAAGCGCCCTCGATGGTCGAGGAGATCTTCGGGCCGGTGCTCACCGTCTACGTCTACGAGGATCACGACTTCGAGGACGTGCTCCGATTGTGTGACACGTCCTCGCCCTACGCACTGACCGGCTCGATCTTCGCAAACAACGAGGCGGACATCCAGACCGCCTACAACGCGCTGCGCTTCACGGCGGGCAACTTCTACATCAACGACAAACCGACCGGCGCCGCTGTGGCCCAGCAGCCCTTTGGTGGCGCGCGAGCCAGCGGGACCAACGACAAGGCCGGTGGACCGTTGAACATGCTCAGGTGGATCATCCCGCGCAGCGTGAAACGCACCTTGGAGCCACCGCATGACTGGGGCTATCCCTTCATGGAAGAGTGAACATGGACACGAACGTAGCATACCTGTTGATGCTCGGCACACTCGCCGGCTTCGGCTACATCGGATGGCAGGCAGCCACAGAGAAGGAACTCGACAGTGATGCCTATCTCTCCGCCCGCGGAACGCAGAACTGGCTGCGCATCGGGCTGAGCCTGTTCGCCTCCGGCATGGGCATCTGGCTGCTGTTCTCCCCTGCTGAGGTCGGGTATTACGGCGGCTTCTGGGATGTCCTGGGCTACGCCCTGTCCGCCGCCACACCCTTCCTGCTGCTCGCCTACGTCGGGCCGATGATCCGCCGGAAACTGCCTGACGGCGTCACCCTCGCCGACTTCGTGCGCATGCGTATCGGGCGCGAGATGCAGGTCTACGTTGGCATCATCTCAGTGCTCTACATGTTCACCTTCCTGTTCGCTGAGTTCCTGGCCATCGGGAAGGCGATGGAACTACTCGCCGGGATGAAACCGCTCTATCCGATACTGCTGGTCGCCGCCGTCACCGCTTCCTACACCGCCTATGGAGGACTTCCCGCGTCCTTGCGCACCGACCGCGTGCAGGGTTGGTTGGTGCTGTGGCTGCTCGTGGCTCTGCTGCTGATTCTCTTCGGGGCGGACATCGGCACCATGCTGGAGCAGGCGAAGGCGCACACTCCGGAGGACCTGGAATGGGATTGGGCGCACGGCAGCATTTCGGACATGAACAAGGCGTCGTTCCTGTCGGGACTGGCCCTGATTGTGGCCATCACATCGGCGGAGATGTTCTCGCAGGGAAA
>CALCOR010000150.1 GCA_937897085.1 uncultured euryarchaeote
ACACTCGATATCGGATTCATCATCGGCGCCAAGTTCACACGCGGGTTCCAGGACGCGGTGCAGTTCGTGGCGGGTGCTGGACTTGGTGGATTCTGTCTGGCAGCCGGCATCACTGTCAGGAGAGCTGGCCTTGAGGGGTTGAGCGACTTCGATGCGCGCACCGGAGAGAGCGCCATCATCTTCGCAGCGTGCATGCTCGGAGGTGCGCTGTTCCAGCAGTGGATGGCCGACCGAGGGAAGGAAGAGGAACACGACGACTGATCGATCCCGATTATTCCAGCGCAGCGATATCTGCTGCATGGCGCTCGAGAAGTGCATTGCGCTTGACCTTCGAGATGGCGTGTTCAACTTGTTGTCCGTAGGCCGCCGCGCATACGTGCGAGGGAACCGATTTCAAGCGTACATCTGCTCAATCTCATCTGCCCAGTTCTCGCTAATCTGGATTCGTCGAATCTTCAGAGTGGGAGTCAATTCTCCATCGTCGACTGTGAAATCACGCGGCAGAATTGTGAACTTCTTGATTTGCTCAGGAGGTGCAAATTGCTTGTTCAGTTCCATCACCTGAGCCTCAATTTCGGCATGAATATCCGCGCTATCGGTATATTCTGAAAGTTGGCGCCCCTGTTCGTTCAAGAGTGCAATTTGCTCGGCGGGATCCTTGGGTAGATATGATCCATCCATGCCAAACTTGTCACGCAAAATCGCGGACACATCAAGGGTCAGTAGCGCGCTACAGAAATTCCGTGCGTCGCCGACCAAGAAGCATTGTGAGACGAGTGGAATCGCCTTCATTGTCTCTTCAATGACGAGAGGTGCGATGTTCTTGCCACCCGAACTAACGTAGAGTTCCTTCTTTCGTCCAGTGATGGTTACGAAGCCCTCGGAATCGATTTTACCGATGTCACCCGAACACAACCAATCGCCATCCATAACCTCAGCAGTGGCTGTTGGATTGTTGTAGTAACCCTTCATGACGTGGCGACCCCGGAACATGATTTCTCCATCGGTATCCGTCTTGAGTTCAGTTCCGCCAGGCAGCGTTTTCCCTACTGATCCAATCTTCACATTGTCCTTGTAATTGATTGAAGCCCCTGCGGTTGTCTCGGTCATTCCGTAACCTTCGTACAGTGGAACGCCGATGTGCTCGAACAGTCGTAGAATGTCCGGATTGATGGGTGCTGCACCGGTGATTGCATACTTGCAGTTGACCATCCCA
This sequence comes from uncultured euryarchaeote, assembly GCA_937897085.1. GTDB lineage: Archaea > Thermoplasmatota > Poseidoniia > Poseidoniales > Thalassarchaeaceae > JAKUTA01. Next base: position 1,217 of record CALCOR010000150.1, read on the forward strand.
ATCTTCCGTTTGACAGCCTTCTGTAGGATTTTCTTGAGCCCGGGAATTTTGAGACCGATCCGAATGACGGCCTTTGAGTCCAACGTACTCTTGAGATTGGAATAGACCTTCTCGTAGATTCTTGGTACACCGATGAAAAGTGCGGGTTGCACCTTCTTGGCATAATCAACTGCGTGCAGAGCATTGTCAACCACGTGCATGTGCAGTGCGTCGCGCACCCACAAGTGATTGTCTACAGCTTGTCCGAACACGTGTGCCAATGGTAGCCACGAGACATATCCGTCACCAGGTGTGAAGCGAACGATGCTGCCGATGCAATCGAGTTGGAACTCAAAATTGTCATGGGTCAGTTCCACTCCTTTTGGATTTCCTGTGGTACCTGAGGTGTAAATCAATGAGGACGTGTCGTTGGGTTCAATGCCTCCCATTCGCTCCTTGATTGTGGCGTCATCGACATCGACTCCAAGAGCCAAGAAGTCAGACCAAGAGATGGCCTTCTCATCATCCATCGACCCTGAGTCATCCAGAACGATGGCCTTCTCGATTAGCGGTAGATCGCCCATGATATTGCCCATGCGCGTGTTCGGCATCTTTGCAGGATCACCACCAGATTGAGGGTTGGTTCCGACGAAGACAAACTTCGAATCAGAGTTTCCGACCACCCACTCGACTTCTTCAGGAGAACAGGTGTGGTATACGCCGACTGCGACGCCATTGAGCATCTGCGAAGCAGCATAGATGAGGTACCATTCTGGCCGATTGTAAGAGTAAATACTGAGCGTGTCATGCCGATTGAAACCAAGAGCATGAAGCGACTTTGCAATCGTCATCGTCTTGGCCAGAACATCTGACCAGGTGTCTGTATTCCATTCCCAAGGAACACCTCTCTGAGCTTCTCCTTTCCGGGTTGACAATGCGGGGAAATCACCGTACAATTCTGCGTTTCTGAACAGGCACTGAGGTGCCGTCATCTGGTCTGACATCAAATGATGTTGTTGGGAGGCCCGACTTAACATTCACCCCGTCCAATTGAGCCCTCAAATTCGAAGTGCAGCCGAAAGAGCGTCTCTCCAATCAGCGCCTCCATTTTTGTTGGCGAAGGGTGAGGCTGGGCTTGGATGAGGCACCCAATCAACCTCAATTTCACTGAACAGAGCTGCTGCTTGCCGCTGAGCGTACCGGCCCACGCCGATAATGCGCTGGATTTGAAGCACTTCCGCAATGGTGCGCAGGTGTTCGTCGCAGGCGGCGAGCAGTTCGGCAGCAACCGGCCCCCTGAGCTTGTCGGGAGTGATGTTCTGCCCGTCCGCGTTGTACATCAGCAGCGGGCAGTGGTTGACCACGAACAGGTGAGCGTGAATCTCATCGGCCGACCCGAACATCTCAGCGAGAGCACCCCACAGGCGAGTGCCTGAGACCTCACCGCGTGTGGAGGAGAGACCGTGCACAGGGCGGTTGGGATGTTGGTTCGGAGGTTGGTCCACCGGAAGGTCGCGGATGTCGAGCAGTTCGCGCACCGCATTCACATCACCGAACGGCACCCCGGTCTGCCCCATGCCCCATGGTCCCGGGTTCATTCCCAGGAGGATGGTGTGACTCCCGAGTCCTGAGTAGCGGCGGAGGTACTCCTCGTGCGGCGCGCGCGCGTAGTCGAGTGGATTCAGCGCATGTGCGACGGGTGCAGGCAGGTCGAGCAAGATGTGGGAGCAGCGCTCTCGCAGAGCATGAGCGGCTCGGATGACCTCCTCGGTGATTCCGTCCACGGGTGGGTGTGGCGGCTCACTGATATGAAGGATGCAGCGGCAACATTCTTGACTGATTCACCCGCGCCGCCGCGTATGGGAGAGCAACTGTCAGAAGATGGGCAATGGATGTGGAACGGGAGCGATTGGGTCCCGGCAGAGCAAGCCGCGACTCCCGAACCTGCGGCACCGGTGGCCACTGAGGAAGTAGCACCCGGGATCGTCGTGACGCCGGACATCCAGATGGATGCCGCGCCGCCCGTCCCCGCCGCCGCCGCGCCGATGGAGACCCAGAGCAGGGACCCGCGCTATATGCACAACGAACTGGAGGTCAAGCAGCGCATCCGTTCGCTGTTCAAATTCGGTCAGCAGTACGAGATCTACGCGCCCGGTCAGGAGGAAGCTGTGGGCTATGCGCACAGAGGATTCAATCTGGCGTTCATGAAGGTCGATTGCGTGGTCTACACCGATCACACCTGCTCCGAGGAACTGCTCCGCGCACGGCAGACCAACGGCTTCGATGGCTGGGGTAACTTCGAGATCATCGATTCGAAGACCGGTGAGCACATCGCAACCTACAAGCGCCACTTCTGGGCTTCAAACCTACAGCGCAAGTGGACTGTCAGCAAGCCTGATGGCACCCCTTGGTTCCTCATTCAGGAGGACTCAATGGGGAAGTCAATCATTCGTCGCATAGGTGGCGGATTATTCGCTCCACTCCTCATCTTCCTGCGCACCAACATGAACTTCCGCTCCCTCGATGGCACGGTCGACTTTGGCTCATTCAACCGCAAACTCAGCCTGCGTGACAGGTATCAGTTGCAGCGCGCAACTCCCGAACTGGATGGACGGCTGCTGTGGATCACCGGTCCGCTGTTGGACAATTGCGGCGGGCGTTGAACGGTTGTCTCGGTTGACGAGATTCGATTCTCACGTCGGCAAACCGCCGTTTGGTCGGCGTGTTCAGACAGTCGGAGGCGGAGGCGGTCCGGGGTGCGCCATCTGCTCCAGAGAGAGATGAGCCGCAGGCTGGGCGTCGGCTGGCGGGGGTCCGGTCGTCGAGATGTTCTGCGAGGGCATTGCTGCTGGGGGGGGTTCCGCCTGAACCGGCTGAGCGGTCGGCGGTGGGGCTGTGTTCTCGTTCTCCCACGTATCCGTGTCTCCGCCTCCCCTGCCGCGCAGCAGCGAGAGCATCACTGCGAACAGGCCGACGATGAGCGCGATCACCGAGAGCGTCGGGGAGGCGCTCTTCACCACATCTCCCGTGGCGGTGGCGATGTCGTTCGAGTCGGAATCGACCACCTCGAACACCTGCAGTGAACTGGCGCCGCCGACACTCACCTGCAAGATATACTGTCCAGCCTTGAGGTTGTCAGGGATGTCCACTGGGAGGGTTCCGGAAGCGGAGGCGACCACGCCGGTCCGAGATGTCTCGGGCGAGCCGAGCACCATCGTGGTGTAGATCATCGGAAGTTCGAGTTGATCACCGGAGACGGATGTAGCCACCTGGTAATCCACCTGAACCGTGTCACCCGCCTTCACCCGTCCGGATGGAATCGAGAGTGTGAGTGTGTGCCCCCCTAGTTCCACCAGCGTGGCGGCGTCACTAGCTGAGTGGCCAGCGGCATCTATCGCTTCGACTTCGACCCAGAGATAGCCGCCTGAGAATGACTCGCGCACGGTCAGGGTGAACGAGTTGGTAAGCCCATCATTGCGAATGACACCGGATTGGCCATCGGAGCATTCCCACGTCCAGATTACGTCGTTGCTGAATCCGACCGCGCTCAGCTCCACCTCGAACGAGGATCCGGGCATGTAGACCGCCGTGTCGGCGACGACGTGGATCTCAGGTTCGTTCACAGGAATCTCAAGCACCTCTGAATCGGTGTCACCGGATCCATTGTGGGCGAGCAGCGACACAGTGAGGTCAGCGAGGTCGGCGCGAAAATCGGGAGAGATGCGCAGGCTCAGTTCAGCCCGCCCGTCATCACCCATCTGCAGCGGCGCGTTGGCGGAGACAGTCACAGGCCCGCCATAGTAGTAGTAGGACCCGTCATCGGTCTCGTCGACCTCCCAATGGACCCACGCGAATGGTAGCGGATTGCCAGTTTCATCGGAGACCAGCACATCGATCTTCACAGTATCGCCCGGGTTGAACGGCCCACCGACCACACTCGCTGTGAGTTCCACCCCCATGCCCACCGGGTCAGCGCCGGAGGTGAGCCAGACAGACAGATTCTCCGACACCAGGGTTCCGTCCGAGGGTGAGGGACTCACGAGTTCCAAGGTTGCACTTCCAGAGCTGAAACCGGCTGCCCAAGGTGACTCGATGATGCGTGAGAGATGTCCGCGGGTGCCGCTATTGAGATCGAAGCTGATCGGCAGCCGCACGTCATCCTGCGTGATATGCAGACTCAGGCTCTGGTTGGAGAGTGGAGCACGCATGTAGTTCGCCGATGCCTCGGTCCACGCCTCGATGATCAGCGGTTGGTCGAGATCCAGCACGGCGAGCGAAGAGGGTCGCTGCCAGCGGATCGAATACTCACCCACCTGCAATGACAGAGATGCGTAATCCGACTCCTGTCCCCCGCTTCCGTTGGCCCATACTTGAATCAACACAGTATCTGCGCCGAAGTTGTCAAGATCGATGTTCAGTGGGAGGTCGAAGAAGAAGTCGAATGTGCCGGTCACCTCGACGAGTGCGCTGCGTTGGTCGCGGAATTCCTGTACACCATCCTCTTCGATGATGTAGCTCGCCAGCCATTCGACGCGCGGCGCGTTCATCGGCGCTCCCGTCCACGGGTGCGAGAGCAGACCGTCGACCACCACGGTCGATCCGGGAAGCGCCACCTCATTGCGCAGGGCGATGTTCACCTGGCGAGCGCGGATGTCGAAGCCAACGCAGTCCTCGGTCAAGATGCCTGTGGAATTGTCCCAGTTGGTGTAGTGGACTCCGACGCACACATCGTACTCTCCAGTGGGTGTTGCTATGGAGATGGCCCAGTTCCAGGAGATGTCGCCATCGCTCGTAGTCTGGTTGTGTCGCTCGAAGCGTCGCTGTCCCTCATCGTCCTCAGCCCACACCTCGTAGACCTCGTTTTCATCGAGACCGGTGGCGCTGATGGTGATCATCTCCCCGGGGATGCCCACCTCCGGGTCGATGTCTACTGTGACCCACCTGCCTCCTGCAGCTTCGCTGTTGTGTGCGGCGAACGGAAGCATCAGCAGGCTGAGCAGGATTGCGGCGAAGATTCGTGCGCGCATGACTTGGCGCAGCCTCTCAAACCGCTTGAGCGTGACGGTGGCTGAAACCGGCTGGAATCGAGGGTCTCTACCATTGAAGGGAGTGGGATTCCCACAGTCGCTTCGAGGAAATCTCAGCGGCGATCCCTGCCGCCTCGGCCACGGCCACCACCGCCTCGGCCTCCGCCACCACGGCCACCGCCGCCACGGCCACCGCCGCCACGGCGTCCACCGCCCGGCTTCGATTCGTTGATGGAGATCTGGCGTCCGTGCAGCACAGTTCCTTGAAGCGCCTTGACGGCTGCTGCCCCCTCTTTCTTGTCGTTGAACTTGACGAAGGCGAAGTTGCGTCGATTGCCCTCGCGGTCGGTGGCGATGTCGACGCTCTTCAACTGTCCATGGACGGCGAACAACTCGCGCAGTTCCTCCTCGCTCGCCTCGTCAGGAATGCCACCGATGAAGATCTTGAATCCGGTCTCGCCGGCCCCTCGCTGGGAGATTAGCAGTTCGCGCTCCTTGGCCAGTTCGTCCTTGCTCGCCTCACCGTCTTCGACCTTCTGCATGCATTCGGAGCAGCGCACCGGCCTGCCGCCTGTCGGTTTGAACGGGACCTCGCAGTTGGTGCCGCAGAGCGTGCAGTCGACCTTGAACATCTCCCGCTTTCCGCGTCCACCTCGGTCGCCGCCGCGGCCGCCACCTCGGCCACCACCACGACCGCCTCCACGCCCGCCACGCATGCGCAGACCTTCTGCGGAAGGCTTGTGTTGCTCGCCGCGGCGATGGTCGGCCAATGGAGAGAGGTAGGGGCGTTCGCCATCGTGCGACAGTCGCTCCTCGGCTGCCTTCGACCAGCGTTCACCTGGACGGTTGAGTTTGGAGAGGCCGCTTCCTGAGTCGCTGAACGCGCTCCCGAAGTCGTCAGACAGGGCTCGGAATCCTGAGTAATCGCATCGGGGACAGCAGACGTTCTCATCGGGGGCAGCATCACTCGACTCGAGCAGTTCTCCGCATGCAGGGCAGATTGCCTGCAGCACACCATATCGAGCGTTGTTCTTGGTGGTCGCTCTCAGAATCGGCTTGGTCTGGGTAATCTCCGCCCTGATGAGGTCACGCACCCGCATTGCATCTCCCGGTGCCGGAAGGAAGCGATCGACGATCGCTGCCACGAACAGGTCGGCGAACAGTTCCTCGGCAGGAATGTCCCGCGGCGGTTGTCCTTCCACATGGAGGATGCGCACCTCTGCGGTCTTTGCCTGCAGTCTGCTCACCTCGCCGATGACGACGTCTCCGGTCTGAGGGGTTCGCGGTCCATCCCCTGCCGTTTCCACGGAAACCGTTCCGGAATCGATGCTCACCTTCCCCACTCTGGTCGCTACCAGCCGGTCATCGACAGCCGCTACTCCGTGTCCTACAGTGGAGTCCGTGCTGCCTTCGATCGTACTGCCCGGGGTGACGAACTCTCCCGCGCTGGCTCCTACTCCCATAATGAACCACGATTCCTTTGCCATGCCGCCTCGTAGAGGCGATATCGACTACTTCGATTCCCGGCGACCGGCCGACCCCATTTGAAGCCGCCGGAGGTGGAGAAGACGGGTGCAGAGGCTCAGCGGCTGAATCTCCAGCAGCGTACCGGTGTGTTCACGGCTCGCTTGGTGTGGTGGGCATACGCTGCCGGAATCCTGAATTCCGATTCGAGCAGCATCTCAGCCTCCCACCCCGCATCGGTCGCCATCGCTGCTGGATGAGTGGCGTCGGCAGAGTGCAACAGGTGAATGTGGTCGGCTGGAGATGCGAGCGCCGCCTCGAGGAACGGCCGGTCGGCGCGCGGTGTCTGAACACCCCACGGCGGATTCATGATGACGAGATCGACATCCATGTCGCTCGGCCACTCGTCCGCCCAACCATCATCTACGCGGGCGCAGCGAACCTCGACGACATCCTGCACATCGATTCCAGCAACAGCATCGCGAGCAGCGGCACATGCCTCTTCATCAGCCTCGACCAGCACGACTCGCGCCGCCCCCAGCAGCGCAGCACCGATGCCCAGAACCCCATTGCCTGCCCCTAGGTCGACAACCCGCGTTGATTCGTTGAGATCACCCGCTCGCAAGATCTCGAACAGCCAGCGAGCGGCGACATCACCAGGTGTCGAATACTGCTCCAACTCGACAGAAGCAAGCGGATGGGCGGGCAGCCCGGACAGGGTCATCGCAAGTCGGCGCAGTCGCATCGAGTGGCGGATGTCGACGGGGCGCATGAATGCCGCGCAGGGATGGTTCAGTCACCCATGGACTCCATCAGGAAGCGCAGGCTCTCGGTGTTCTTCCGTGCCGTGTCCACGTGGTCGCCGTTCTGGGGTTGAGCATCCGTGACATCCCCGTTCGTCTGTTGGTTGAGGTTGTGCATTGTGGTCAGATTCTCTCGTTCGGAATCGGACAGTTGTCTATCCTGTCCGTTGTGCAAGCGAATCTGTCGGGCCTCTTCACGCAGGATGAGCATCAGTTCAATTTCTGGAAGGTTGATTCCACAGGTTCGACAGAAGGTACGCGAGTCATCGTGTTCTTCCCCGCAGGACGTACAGTGCACCATGCTAACAGTTGTCGACGGGCCTAGCAGCACATTTCACCTTACCGCCAACTGACACGCCCCATCTGCGGCAATTCAGATGGTGATCGCTGTTCAGCTGCCAGCTTCCTGGATGAAGATAGACCACACATCGAGTCCGGCAGCGGTCGCTCGCTCGGAGACACCTTGGAATGTCGGGTCATCCATCATGTCGTCAGGAGCCACCCCTCCGGCGCGCAGCAGGCGAATCGTTTCCAGCAGTTCGTCGTGAATCGGCGTCGGCTCGTCGGACGTCTGGTCAGGCGCGGGAACTTCGACTGCCGGCGCTGCGGCCGCGGTGCCCTCACCGAAGGTTGGGATGGCGACCGGTTCTGTTGGCATCACGAACGGCTCGGGTGCCGCCACGGGGGATGGAGCAGGCGCGGGAGGAGCCGCCACGGGGGCGGGCTCAGGAGCTGGAATGGGAGCCGGAGCGGGTGGCTGAGGCATCGGGGCTGTTGGGGGGATGACTGGAGTGACAGCCGCGGGCGCGGGCTGAGCGACCGCGCCGGCGGGCACGGTAAGCCACGCCTTGGCAACGATGGAATGCGGGGCGGTCGCCAGCGGCAGGTCGCTGACCTGTGCGAGCCATGGGTCGCGGAACGCGGTCCAGCGCATCGCCTCGAAATCGTCGTCTGCGGCCATGGCGGGCATGATGGTGACTTCCTCTTTCGCCCAATCGTCGGCGACTAGAGGACCTACCCATCGTCCGAGGTCGGGCAGCGCCACGTCGAGGAACAGGAATGATGCCTCGAGGGGGTCGAGTCCCGCCGCGGTGATCTCGTCGGCTTCAGCGCGCGGCCGGTAGAACAGCGACCAGGTGGGGTGTTCGAGTGCAATACCTGCGGCGTGCTGCTCGAATCGCTCTCGGTGGCGACGCTGGCAGAGGATGAGCACCTGAGTTCGTTGATGGTTAACCTGCCAACTACCGGAATGGGTCTGTGGCACCTGCTCGGACAAGCCACCGAGGCTGACGTTCTCAAGCACTTCCACGGTGTTCATGCGACCATCCCAGCGACCATCCGACCTGTATTCAATTATTGGGGGGGGAGGTGTAGTCGTTCACCCTGAAATCAGCCCTTCTGCAATTGTCAGTTCGGCGAGCAGGACACATCCCCCGGCCGCCCCACGGATGGTGTTGTCCACCAGTGCGGAGAACCTCATGCGCTTTCCTTCGACCTCCAGTCCTGTTACGCTTACCGACATCCCTGCCCTGAGGTCAGACGCCGGATCTGCGGTTCCCTCAGCACCCATCCAGCGGTGTGTTTCGGGCTCCAGTGCCTCATCGAGCACAACGAACGGCTTGGCAGGGGCTGATGGGAGGTCGAGCGCCTGCGGGCGGGCGCGATACTGCCGCATCCACTCCTCGACCTCACCACGTGCTGGCTCTTGTGACAGCTCAACCTCGACATCAACGAGATGGCCGTGGTCGCGCAGCACCCGTTCACACTCCACTTCGACAGGGAATCCAGCCGGCCTGATGCCGTCCTGGCTCACTCGTCCGAGCAGCGCCTTCGTCTCGCGGGAGATGGTCTCCGCTTCTCCCGGGATGTCTGGGGACACCCGACCAGATGATTTGGCTGACTCCAGCAGTGCCCAGCCCCCTCCCGACAATGCTTGTGCGGTGCGTACGCGCACCCCGCGGATGCCGATCATGTCCCACACAGGCTTGAGCGGCAGGGCGACGGCGATGACGGTGCAGTTGGTGGAACAGGCGAGCATGCCGGAGCCGCTACGGTTGGGTGGAATCTTGAGGGTCTGGAGGTGATGTGGATTCAGGTCGGCGACGACGAGCGGCACTCCCACGCTGTGGCGGTGGGCTGATGAGTTGCTGAATACGGCGAATCCCGCATCTCTGAGGGCAGGCTCCAACGGGCCAGCGACGTCACTAGGGAGGGCGGAGAACACCAATTGGCAATTTCCTTTCTTCAATTGGGATACAAGGTTGTCAACATCACCATTCTGGACCACCAGGTCCGGCATCTCGGGGCGTTCCTCCTCCAGCCTCCACGGCAGATCTCCTAGAGACCTCCCTGCGGTATCGGAACTGCCGGCGACCAGCGCGAGTTCGAACCACGGGTGATGCGCCAACCGCTGCTGGAAGCGCTGCGCCACCAGCCCGCTGGCACCCAGCACCGCCACCCTTCTGCGCATCTCAAGACCTCGGTGGGGCTGGCATCGAAATCCGCCTCATATGTGCGCCGGTCATCAAGCGCTATCCTCTTGAGCCGTCGTTTGCTTTATGGGGATTGAAATAGTGTCAGCCTCAGAGGGTCTGTGATGGTCGAAGTATTGAGCTTGGCAGTAGCCCTCATCGGTATCGGAATCGGAGTGGCGTTCGGATGGTTGATTGCATCCCAGAAGATGACAGAAAGGGTGACGAGGGCTGAGGCCAAGATTGAGGCCCGCGAAGAGGGGTTGGCTCAAGAGAAGGAACTTATTCTGGCGCAGAGCAAAGCCATGGCTTCAGACACTGCCAAGGAGATCAATGAACAACTGATTAAGCCGTTCGAGAAGCGAATGGACGATATGGCTAGAATGCATACTGAGTTGGAAAAGAGTCGTGAGGGCGCCTACCAAGGAGTGGTTCGGCACCTCAAGTTGCTCGAGGAGCAAACCCAGGACCTAGGCACTCGTGCAACCGCTCTGACTTCTGCGCTGACTTCATCTTCTCAGGCGCGAGGAAACTGGGGTGAGGTCACTCTCCGTAATCTGTTTGAAAAGACCGGCTTAACGGAGCACGTAGATTTCTTTGAACAGGAGTCAATCGAAGAGGGGCGCCCCGACTTCATCGTGCGGTTGCCGGGAAAGGCAGCCCTTCCAATTGATTCGAAGGCAACTGCGAAACATTTCTTGGAAGCCGCAGAATTGGATGCTGGACCAGAACAGGACGATTTACTGAAGAAGCACGCAAAGGCTCTCAAGGGCCGAATCAAGGACTTGAGTTCTAAGGCATATCAGGACAGGATTGAGGGCGATTTCGATCACGTGGTGCTCTTCATCCCATCTGAGGCATTGGCATCTGCCGCCTTCTCTGTGGATCCAGATTTGATGGAATACGCTTTGTCCAAGCGTGTTCTGCTTGCCAACCCTGTAACGATGTTCGGGCTGCTTCGAACTATTGCTCTCTATTGGCAGCAGCACAGCCTAGCTGAAGGCGCTTTTGAAATCTACGAGGTCACCCGAGAGATGTACAAGAGAACGGTGACCATGATATCCCACACTCAGAAGGTCGGGGCACATCTGGACAAAGCAGGCAAGGCGTACAACGAAGCGATGAGATCCTATGAATCTCGGATTCTCCCTCACGGGAGAAAGTTGGAGGAACTGAAAGTATCCGAAACTCTGCAATCGACACTTCCTGAACCA
>CALCOR010000151.1 GCA_937897085.1 uncultured euryarchaeote
CGAAGAACTCCATCATCGCCGTCACCGTCTCTCCCAGAGCGAGCGTCCGCCCCTGCTTGCCTCCGTCAGCGAAGCGCAGGTCCATCACCGCATGTCCGAGGTGCTCGCCCGTCGAGCCCAGAGTCAACTCCGCGAACAGGTGCCCAGAGCTCGCCAATAACGAGATGGTGGCCTGGATATGCAGCGTTGGAGTGCCCACGATTCGCATATCATTTTCCAATTGCTCACTTTCAATTTCCAATTGGGACGTGGGAGTGACAAGAGTGCTGCCTGAGAGCAGGTTGAACTGGTCGAGTCCGAGCTCTACCCATTCGATGTCAACCGGAGGATAGGCGCTCTCCGTGCGCCAGCCGCCCCTGTTGTCCTGGATCTCGGCATGGAGGAGTGGAGGAGGCCCCTGGTCACGCAGGTAGTAGTCGAACCATTCGAGCAGGTCGTCAGCCCAGTCCCAGCGCATGGTGAACGGATAGAGGGGACCACCGTCGTGCGAGGAGTTGCGGTCGGGGTAGTCGTGGCCCCATTGGCCGTACAATCCCTTGACATCGAACCCGTTATCGAGCAGGATGTTGTGTGTCGGGAAGGCCATGTGCGGGTCGACGTTCCAATCCTGCATGCCGTGGATGATGTAGACAGAGCCGTCATAATTCTCCAGTGCGCGTGCGAAGAAATGTCGCTCCTCCCAGTAGTCGGAACCGGTCCACGATAGGTCGTCACCCGTGAGATATGCCGCCGGTCCCGCGTAGTATCCCTCCAGGTAACCCTCGCACACGTTCTGCCAGTCGCCACCATCTCCGTCGACGCCGAAGGAGCCGTAGACGCCGTTGTGCATGATCGCGCCACGCGCTTCCATGCTGCCGTTGCGCCACATCAGGTCGTGTACGCCAATCAGGCCGGACATCGGGATGATGGTCGCCAGATGCTCTGAGCCCATCGCCGCTGCCTCCCAGGGCGTGCTGCCGTCGTACGACTTGCCGATGACACCGACGCGACCGTTGGACCACGCGGCCTTTCCGAGCCATTCGACCGCGGCGTGGATCCCGAGCTGCTCGTCGAGCCCCATCAGGTCCATGCAGTGGTTCGCCTCACCGGTGCCGAACACAGAGACTTGCGCAACCCCGTATCCATGGGGGACGAAGTTCTCGATGAGGAAGCGGCCAAGTCGGTTGGCGGGTGTCAGCGCATCGACGTCCCCGTCTCCGTAGTAGGGGCCGATCTCGGCGATGACGGGAACCGAGCAGACGGTGACTCCGTCGGCGGCGAGCGTGTCGTTCGAGGTGAGGGCATCCCAGTCGCAGCCTTCGATGACCGGGAGCCAGAGCCCGAGGTGCACCTGCGCGTTACCGCTCGCCCCTGCACCACCGTCGCTGAGCACGATGTCGGGCACGTCGACGAACACCGAGCGCACCGCATCCACCTCCCACGTCCCGTTCCACGAGACCCGGCTGAACACATCGTCGACGCCATATTCGAGGTTGGAACGCGCCCACACGGGCGGCAGCCAGTGTTTCGAGGAGGAGTCATCATCGAGGTTGCCGAAGGCTGAACCTGGCAGCACGCTGGCGAGCACCATCATCAGCACGACGAAGCCGCCGGTCGCACCCAGAGCGATGTTCAGTTGCCGCCTCTCGCGCCGCTCGCTCGCTGCATCGACCTCGACAGCGACGATCTCGGCGTCAAGGACATCGGACATCGCTATCCCTCGCTCTCAGGCGTAACCTCGGGTTCACTTCATGGTGACGCAAGCGCGCCCGTGGGTTATTGGCCCGCCTACCTCAAGGTCGGCGGGATGACAGAGTCCCGCGCTGACCGGCTGTTGCGCCTCCAGCAGATGGAGGCGACAGAGGCCGCCATCTATCGCCGTCTGGCCGCCCGTACCAAGGACGCGCACAATCGAGAGGTTCTCGAGAGGCTCGCCGCTGACGAGGAGAGGCATGAGGCGCTGTTGGCAGAGGAGACCGGGGAGTCCGTCAAGCCGCAGATGTGGAGGGTTCGATGCTACTCCGGGATGGCCCGCTTGTTCGGGCTGACGTTCGCTGTCAAGATGCTCGAAGGGATGGAGCACGATGCCGCCGCGGAGTATCGTGACCTCGGGATGCCGGAACTGGCAGAAGAGGAGGATGCGCACGAGCAGGAA
>CALCOR010000152.1 GCA_937897085.1 uncultured euryarchaeote
ACCCGCTTCTGCCCGAGCCAGCCGCTCAGCCACTCGCGCATGCGCCCGCCGATGTCCTGGAAGCGGTCATCGGGACCGCCCAGCCGGATCAAGCGCGCTGCCTGAACCACCTGCGCTGTGAACAGGATTCCCGCAGCACCCCAGATGAACATGATGACCGCCCAACCGGGCACAGAACCGAAGTAAGTCGCTTCGAAAGCGTCAATCATTCGAATCGTCTCCCGCGACACGCCAGCGTGACGTGATTCGCCCACTCCAAACCCGCCCTTCAACCAACCGCTTGACCCCCCAACCCCTATGGCCTCCTGCCGCCGACAGCCCGGTCATGGTGGCCGCCTCGGCACCCGGGAAGTGCATTCTGTTCGGTGAGCACGCCGTGGTCTACGGTGAACCTGCGGTAGCCGTTGCCATCGATGCGCGGGTCTCAGTCGTCTTGGAACCGTGTCAGGGTTCCTGGAAACTAGGTGGTGCGCCGCTCAACGAGCGCCATCCGCACGCTCGCTTCCTGCATAGCCAACTGGTCGGTGATGACTCCGAGCCGCACTCGATGGTGGTGACTAGCGAGTTGTTTCCGGCGGCGGGACTCGGTTCGTCGGCGGCGCTGTCTGCGGCGATCTGCGCGGCGCTGATGCACAGAGATGGCGACGGAGATGGCGAGTTGGACCTTGAGCACATCTCACACCTAGCGCACATCGCTGAGGCGGAGGCGCAGTCCGGCCGGGCGAGTCCGACCGACACCTCAACGGCGACACTTGGCGGTTGCGTGCTTGTCTCGGACAGACGCGAGGAGAGCGCCGAATGGCGCTGGACCCGCACACTGGACACTCCTGAAGGAGAGCGGTGTTGGGAGATTCACAGCGTCTCTCTGCCGGAATCCGTGCGCGAGGCACACCTCGTGGTAGGCTCAACTGGAGTCCATGCTCCAACGAGCAAGATGGTCGCCAAGGTGGCCGGGCTGCTCAAACATCAGCCTGACAGAATGGATGAGATCGCGCGCATCGGTGATTTGAGCAGGGCCGGTGCAGGTGCGTTGACGGCGGGAGATCTGGTTGCGATCGGCCGGCTCATGGACGAGGTTCACGACCTGCTGGCAGGTCTCGGCGTGTCCTGCCCTGAGCTCGAGCAACTTGTTGCCGCCGCCCGTCCGACATCGCTCGGAGCGAAGTTGACTGGAGCAGGCGGCGGAGGCTGTATGCTGGCGCTGACGACCGAGCCAGAAGCAACCGCGGAAGCCATCGAGATGAGGGGCGGTAGAGTCATAACCACTCCACTCCGGGCCCCGGGAGTCAGACTTGAGCGATGACAGGCGCTCATTCACCCATCCAGACCTGATTTTCCTCTGCCGTCCCTTTATATAGGGCGGTCAGGTGCCGGGGCTTTATGAGCAGTGATGAAGAACGCCTGACTGTCGTGAACGTGGTCGCCTCGACCCGAGTGGCCGAGGAATTGAATCTCCCGGACATCGCAATCCAACTGAATTGCGAATACGAACCTGAGCAGTTCCCCGGTGTCGTCTACCGTGTAGTTTCACCGAAACTCGCCATCCTGATGTTCCGCTCCGGCCGCGCTGTGTGCACCGGTGGCAAGAACGAGGGTAACATCCATGCCGGTATCCAGATGATGATTGAGGATCTGGTCAACTCTGGAATCACCACTTGGAGCCTCAGTCCCGACAAGGACCCCGTGCGCGCGATTGCATCCTCTCCGCTTCCTGGAAAGCCGACCTACGACAACAAGGACTGGTACGCTGATGAGGCATTCGTCTTGAAGGCGAAGGCGAAGCGCAAGAAGATCGAGGAGAAGCTCAAGAGCAAGATGGAGACCGTCAACTGGCGGCACATCGAGGACGGCTCGAAGAGTGCCAGCCCAGCCACGCTTCTGCGTGGTGGAGTCGGCGCCACGCTGACCTCACGCAACAAGACGCTGACCGTAGACGGAGTCAAGTTGGCTGTCGGCGACAGACTGCTCGTGGCGGGGGAGGAGGACTCCACGCACAATGGAATCTACGTGTTGACCTCGCTCGGCCCGACGGTGCTGACCCGCTCCGAAGATTGTGACAACCTCGACGAAGAAGACGAATCAGGTGTGCCCAGGGGATACGCCGGCATCGCCGGGAGCCGCAAGGTCGCCACCGGAATGCTCGTGCCAATCACTGAAGGAAAGGAGCACGCTGGAGAGGTCTGGATTCTCGAAGGGGGACATCAGGTCGCTTTGGGAGTAACCCCCGGCGGAGCCCACCCGGGAGATGGCACGATGAAGTTCTCTCTGGATGACGACCTCACGGGAAGCGGCATGTTTTCCATCACACTGACCCCGGAGAGCGATGAGAAGAGCAGGGTACGCGAGAAGAAGCAGCTCATCCAACACGAGATAGATTCTGGGCAGTCCAAGAAGAAGGCCGAGGAGGCCTACAAGACCGCGCTGCAGGAGATGCACAGAGAGAAGGCGGAGTATCTGCTTTCGATCATGGATGTCAAATTCGATGGGAAAGTACCTGACGGTGAGGGCGGACTCAACGAGGATAAGGCGAAGGAGAAGCACGCCAAGGATGTCATTGAGGAATCACTCTCTGGAGAAATCGACTTGTTCCCCTGTCTGGCTGCACTCAAGGCACCCTGCACCCGCTACCCCACCTACTCTGAGTGGTTCAAGGAGACCTACGCCACCACGCAGGACTACACTCTGCCGATCGATGATCAGGGGACTATGGAAATATCTCCGAGCCACCTCTGGTGCGCTGGCAAGTCGGGCGATGTCACCATCGAGGTACAGAACATGGTTGCCACCTATGCACTGCACTACCCCGAGGACTACGACGGCCACGATCGCTGGACCGGTGAGGCACAGGCTGACCAGCCGCGCAAGTTGAATCTCAACAACCTCACCTTCCATCTGCCGTTCGACAAGGTCGAGTATGAGCCGGAGCAGTTCCCCGGTCTCATCTACCGCCTCGATTACCCGAAGGTCGTCTGCCTCATCTTCGGCAGTGGCAAGATGGTGATCACCGGAGCGCGGCACAAGGACGAGATCCTTGAGGCCGTGCAGATCATCCAGGACGAGCTCGCCGACCTTCTCTGAGCACCTTAGCACGGGGCGAAGTGAGATAGAGTTGAGCCGGATAGGCACATCATGGAGACGGGCTCGCACGCCGACTCGGAGTTGCCGCTGGACATCGGCAAGATTCGCCTCACTTCCGCTGAACTGGTTCGATTGCTGCACATCGGCATCGTCGTCTTCACGGGAATCGGTTGGGCCTTCTCATCCGTACAGGTTCTCTGGGTTCATCTGGTGCTCGTGCCAGCGATGAAACTGCACTGGCTCACCAATGGTGGAATCTGCTTCCTGACGTCGGTCGAGCATCGCCTGCGCGGCAACCCTACCGCTGGCACCGTTGAGCAACCTGGATTCATCTATCAATTCGTCTGCATGTTAATTGACAATCCACCTCAGGAGGAGAAAGTCACCATCTGGATGGAGAGTGGGATGTGGGTGGGGTGGATTGTCACCATCCTGAAACTGTTCGTGCTCTGAGGTGAACCGGTGGGGCATGAGGTCTCTCTGATCCGCCGTTCGCTCGCGAATGCGGCCCGTCTGTCACACTGGATGGTCAGTTTCTTCATCATGCTCGGCTGGGCTCTCCCTTGGCCGCTCGCCTGGTGGCTACACGTAATCCTCACCCCGCTGGTCCGCGCTCACTGGAGGTTCAACGACCGCACCTGCATCCTCACCACGTGGGAGCACCGATTGCTCGACATCCCACTCGATGAGTCGCACGAGGAGGGCTGGTTCGTGCGTATCCTGCTCAGGTTGGTTTACCGCGGCGAACTCTCGAACGAGTTCGTGCGCCGACTGATGTTCTGGGTGATGTGGCTGGGAACAGCGATCTCCGCGCTGCGTCTATCCAATCACTGCAATCTGCTCTAAAGAGCAGCGTCAGGTCAGCGGATGCTTGATGTGCGACGTCAGTCTGCCCATTCCATGAACAGCCTCGGCCGCGCAGGCGCACGAGGCATCGTTCCTCTGCTGATTGTCGCCATGATGCTCGCTTCGAGTTGGGGCATGTTCGGCTTGAACGAACCACCTACGGGTGAACCACTCGAGAATCCCGAGTCGCCGCTCGAAGCGTCTGTTCGCGGAAGCGGGGGACGTGTGGACGTCGGCAACTGGCAGATTGGCGACGAATGGATCTTCGCTGGAGCCATGGATGTCGATGAACTGGTGGCCACCGCTGAGACAGTCACATCGGACGCTTCGCTGCTGCTTACCAACATGACCCAGACGGTCGTCGACATCTACGAAATGGAAGTCGACAACGTCAGCACGCTCGTCTACGAGGTCTTCGGCAGCGGCCTGTTCGAGGAGGACAACGTCTCGATGGACCGCTACCGCGGCGACCTCGATGTCATCTGGGAATCGACAGACATCTTCCGCGCCAGCGACCTGTCGATCGTTTCGACGAGCCTGGCTGTGGAAGTGGAGTTCACCGCATTCGATCGCATCGTCGTCTACATCGCAAACATGTCGGTCATCGACACCTATCATCCGCCGAAGGAGGTATACGACTTCCCGCTGCGAGTCGGTGATTCGTGGACGAACAACTACTCGCACGACATGGATTATTCAGGATACAGCCCGTACTTCCCGGTCTCGGAGGATCACATCAGGTTCAACGAAAGTCAGCACATGGTGGTGGCGCAGGGCAATCCCAACGTGCCCTACGGAAACGGCTGTGCGAACTCCTACAACGCCACCGACACCAATGAGACCGGTCTGGTTCAGGACTACCGCTGGTGGTGCCCGGAGGTGAACAACTACGCTTGGCGGCACTATCGCAACAACATCGGGCTGTGGATCGATTTCAAGCTGAAGGAATACAATCCTGTGCCCCGTGACCTGAACATCGACGTGGATCTGCTGTACCCCTCGTGGGCGACAGACACGGACATCGATGCCTGGGTGAACGTCACCGACGACCAAGGCGCTCCGGTCTCCAATCAGGACCTCCTGTTCCGCTACGCCGGCAGTGGTTCCAATTCCACCATCACCACCGC
>CALCOR010000153.1 GCA_937897085.1 uncultured euryarchaeote
GATTCCACCGGCAATCTTCGATATCTTGGGCACGCTCATGTTGCAGCACTGGAACTCTTCCATGGTTCGCCACCGCGGACGACCCCTCCCTCAACCTTGCTGTCATCTCTTCTGCTGACAATGATTCAATAGGCACGGTGCTGGCGACGCTGCTCAGGTGAGCCTGTGCCACTGCGCATCCATGACACACGCCGGCGCCAGAAGGTGGAGTTCGCCACGCTCGAGCCGGGCAGAGTCAACATGTATGTCTGCGGGATCACTCCCTACGGCCCCTCACACCTCGGCCACGCCCGCTGTTACGTCGCCTTCGACCTCGTTCACCGCTGGCTCGAAGCCAAGGGTTACGATGTTCTCTACGTGCAGAACTTCACCGACATCGACGACAAGATCCTCGTGGTCGCCGAAGAGGAGGGGGTCGATTTCTCGGTGGTGTCGGAGCGCTACATCGAGGCTTACTTCTCCAACATGGATGCGCTCAACGTCCTGCGCGCTGACGAGTATCCGCGCGTGACCGGCACCATCCCGGGCATCATCGAGATGGTGCAGACGCTCATCGACAAGGAGCACGCCTACGTCGGTGACGACGGCGTCTACTTCGAGGTCGAATCAGCGCCGGAGAAGTACGGTCTGCTGACAGGTCAGTCGATTGAAGCAGTGCGTGCGGGCGCCGGCGGTCGGGTCGGGGGGACTGGGACCGGGAAGCGTGATCACAAGGATTTCGCGCTGTGGAAGTTCAGCAAGCCCGGCGAGCCGGAGTGGGACTCCCCGTGGGGTGCGGGCCGGCCGGGGTGGCACATCGAGTGCAGCGTGATGAGCTCCTCGTTCCTCGGTGAGCAGTTCGACATCCATGGGGGTGGCCATGACCTCAGGTTCCCGCACCACGAGGCAGAGATCTTCCAGGGCGAGTGCGCCAGCGGCTTATCCCCGGTGGTCCAGTGGTGGATGCACAACGGCTTCGTAAACGTCGACGGCGAGAAGATGTCCAAGTCCCTAGGCAACTTCTGGAC
>CALCOR010000154.1 GCA_937897085.1 uncultured euryarchaeote
AACGTGCTCGGCGTGCGTAATCCGGTCGAGCGCATCATCGAGCTGGCCAAGACCCGCGGCAACGGCGGCGACGGCGCGGTCGTCCTGCTCGACTCGGCCCAGGCCGTCGCCCACGACCGCCTCGGATTCGATGCCATGGGCGTCGATTTCGCTGCCTGCTCGGCGCACAAGATGTGCGGACCCACAGGCATGGGCGCCCTGATGGTATCAGAGGAGAGAATCGGCGAGATGACTCACTTCCTCGGCGGCGGCGACATGATCGAGGAGGCGTGGCTCGACCATGCCACCTACCAGCCACCTCCCCACAGGTTCGAGGCAGGCACACCCAAGATCGCTGAAGCGATCGGCTGGGCGGCGGCGATCGACTGGCTCTCCCAGTTCGACATGCAGGAGGTGAGTGCCCACATCCTCGGCTTGGCCAGGCACACGGCTGCGGAACTCAAGCAGATTGAGGGAATCACCGTCTACGGCGACCACGAGGGTGACCTCGGCTCGGGAGCTGTCTCATTCCTGCACGACACACTGCATTCTGAGGACCTTGCCCACTTCCTCGACGCAGGTGGGTTCGCGGTGCGCACCGGCCACCATTGCGCCCAACCACTGATGCGGCGACTCGGAATCTCGGCGACGAACCGTGCCTCGTTCTACATCTACAACACGGTGGAGGAAGCGGACGCCTTCGTCACCCATTTGAAGGGGGTCATCGACCGGTTGTCGTGAGGTGAGCGCATGGATTGGGGAGAGGGAAACTGGCCGGCTTCTCTACAGGAGGTCATCGACGAGTTCAGCGACGTCTTCGATGCGATGGAGCGCTACGAGATGCTGTTCGATTTCGCCAGTGAGTGCACCCCGCTTCCGATGGAGGAATGGTCCGACGATACACGCGTGCATGGCTGTCAATCTGAGGCACACGTCCTCTGTTCACTCGACGAACAAGGAGGATTCCTGATGATTGGTTCCGCTGACGCCCAGATCGTCCAAGGGCTGATGGCGGTCGCCCAGAAAGCGATCAACGGACTACCCCCCGAGGAGGTCTCCACCTTCCCGGTGACCTTCACTCGCGAGCTCGGATTGCACGACTCACTCTCACCTAATCGGGCAAACGGCTTCCTCAACATGTTCACACGTGTGCGCCAAGAGGCGCGGAAACTGGCTCAGGGGGCGGCATGATGGATGCAGAGGCGATGCAGGAAGCGGTGCTCGAAGCCTGCGCAGAGGTGGAGGACCCTGAACTGCAGTTGGGATTGGTCGATTTAGGGCTCATCTACGAGATTCGTGCCGAGGAGAAAGAGGAGGGGATTCACGTCGAGATCGACATGACACTCACCTCTCCCGGCTGTCCCGTCGGTCCCGAACTGATGGCGAGCATACACCGAGCAGCGCTCGCCACCGAAGGAGTTGACACCGTCCACGTCAATCTGGTCTGGACTCCTCGCTGGGACCCGCGGGTGCATTCCAGCGAAGACGCTCAGATGGATATGGGCATCTTCTGAGGTGGGCGGATGAGCGCGCTTGAATTCGTAAAGAAGTGGTTCGGTTTCAACGGTTGGAAGGAACTCTCAACCAGCAAGCGGGTCGGCACACAGATCCTCTACCGGGTAGCGTTCGTCGCCGGTCTTGCAGTGTTCATCATGCTCTACGTGTTCGTTGCTGGAGAAGACCCTCAACTGCCAGGAATCTGCGGTATGGCGGCCATCTGGTTCCTCATCTTCCAGTTCTTCGTCAACCTCATCTTCGTCAACAGTTCGTGATTACCAGGGACTGACGAGCACTAGGTGACATTGATCGTCCGAGTCACTGTCGTGGAGAACTCGCCGTCGGATACCGTGAGCGTTACCGTGTAGGTGCCCGCGGCTGCATAGGTGTGCATAGGTGTGTAGCCATTGCTGGTGGCCGAACCATCTCCGAAATCCCAAGTCACCTCGCACAGATCCCAGTCCACGTAATGTGAGAAGAAGACGACCAACAGATTATCGTAAATCGAACGAGTGATGTTGAGCGCATCCGGCGCGCTGTTGTTGTAGCCGAATACGTCTACCCACGCCCGTGTCACGCCCCCCTCCATGTCACTGACATAGACCCAGACTCGCCTGCTGTTGTTGTTGTTGTATTCCTTAGAGATAGAGAAGCCCGAATCGAATCTGGATTGGCTGGAGTATGTCTGTTCGTAACGGGCCGCATTCGCCGCACTCCAGAACACGGAGAGATTCCCGCCTTCCGGGTCGACGGCGGTCACATTGTAGTGGACCAGGAAGGGATTGTTCGGGTCAATCGTCGCGGTGATGCTGGTAATCAACGGAGCTTGATTCTGCGCTGCGGCATCAGTGATGCGAACCTGTAGCCAGATACCGGTCTGATTCGCCGAGGCGATTGTGAAGTGTATGCTGCCTGTTGGGTCACTCCAAGTCCTTGCTGGCAGTAGATGTGAATCCAATCCAGACGTGTTGGTCAACGTCTCCGGCGTCGCGTCAATGGCCCATGTATCTACGGAGGCGAGGAAGGCTGCGCTGCCATAGACGACGCCAGGATTGTCATGCGGATAGGTTCGGATGAGCTCTCCGGTCGAATCTCCATTTCCGTCTGCGCTGCGAGACCCGACCCAGTACCAGCGCTCGCCTGTGGCGTCTCCCGGAACAGGAACTCTGAGCGCCGTCGCACCTGGGAATTCAACATCCGAGATGAACCATGTTCCATTCTCGACCGTGGTGATGACATCCGCTTCAGGAATCCAACCGAGTTTCGCCTTGCTCGGTGCACTGAAATGCTCGAGGGTCAATGTCCCACCACCCATGAGATCATCTCCGTTCCGATATGCGTGGTCCAGCCCGGTCCATCCTTGGGTGAATCCTGCATGGTGGAGTCCCAAGCAATGACCGAACTCGTGAATGATCAACCCTTCGTACCCGGGTTGAAAGACGTAGGTGCCGAAGAATGTGCCATTGACCAGAATGGTCGTACCATTGCTCAGAGTCCTGGTGATGTTACCCACTCCGACAGAATTCGCACTGCCTCCTGCTGGTAAGCCAAGTGACGTACCCTGGGTGGCTGTTACGAACAGGTCGTAATCTTCGAAATCATAACCGAGATTCAAGGTCTCCTCCCAGAAGTCCGGCTTCCACAGCAACAGACTGCTGACGTTGAACCACCCGGTGTAGGTCACATTGAATGTAAGGTGACCGAAAGAAGCGTTCTCATACCATCCGCCAACGAAATCCATGATCGCCTGTTCCTCTTGAGGTGTTGTGATGGGTGTCTGGTTGGACAGCTTTCCCATCATAACGAGAATCCGCAACTCACCAGTGGCCTGCTCGATCGTCGCATTGTCAAGGCCGACCTGTGGGGAGGGGAAGATGCAAGAGCCGTTGTAGACAACTGCTGATGGGTTGTAGTTCGTAGCCGAGGGATAGGTGCAGCCTTCCACCGGTGGATAGACACACGAGCCGTCGTCAACCGTTGCCGCCGGGTCGTAGTTGGTGGCGTTGCTGTCGGTGCATCCCGGGACGGAGGGTGGCAGGTAGGTGCAGGAGCCGTCGTCGACCGTAGCCGCCGGGTCGTAGTT
>CALCOR010000155.1 GCA_937897085.1 uncultured euryarchaeote
ACCGACATCCAATCAGCCAACACCGGTCCCGGAGCGATGCAGGCAGTGCGCAGCCTGCAGCGTGCTGGAGTGCAGGTGACGCGCATCGAGGACTGCACGCCTCGCCCGCATGATGGAACCAAGCGCAAAGGTGGCCGGCGCGGCCGCAGAGTATGATTCAAGGTGAACACAATGGTCGAAATAGAAATCCTGCACGAAGATGACAAGTCAATGCAACTATTGCTCAAGAAGACTGACAAGGCGCTGGCCAACGCGCTGCGCCGGACCATGATAGCAGACGTCCCCAAGTTCGCCATCCACCGCATGCGCATGGACATCGGTATGATTACTGATGAGACGGATGGTGAGACATACGAGTCTATTGGTGCGATGTCTGACGAGATGCTCGCTCATCGCTGTGCCATGGTTCCCGTACCCACCTTCATCGATGAGTTTCACTTCCAAGATGAGTGTCCCGACTGTAAGGATCTCGTACCTGAACAGCGTGGCTGCCCGAAGTGTTCGGTCATCTACGCCATCGAACAGAAGGGAACCGAGGAAGGACACACCGTCACCGCAGAGCATCTGGTTGTGATGGGCGACATGAAACTACAGATTCCCGAGGAGTACCGAACGATTCCGCTCACCAAGCTCTACAAGGGCCATTACCTGAAGGCGGTTCTGTGGGCGGTACTCGGCCGCGGCCGCGACCACGCGAAGTTCTCTCCGGTATCTGGAGTGACCTTCCGCCCTCGCCAGAGAGGCATCATGGTCAAGACGCGCAAGGCGAAGTTGCTGTTCGATCTCGACCTGAACATCACCCGTAAGGACTTCACCAAGGGCGTGGTTGAAGACATCGACAAGGTGGCCCTACTGAGTTCTGACCTGAATCATGTGGGGGAAGGCACGGCCAGAGAGGTCGAATTTGACGGGGCGATAGTGCTGGAGGATGTAGAAAATGAGTTCGTGTTCAGCTTCGAGACCGACGGCTCGATGACCGCCCGTACCTGCTTCGAGCAGGCGTGCAGCGAACTCAACAGTCGCTTCACCGACCTGTCAAAGGACATTGACAACGCTCTGTGAGCCGGGTCACGGTTCATCTATGGCGTCTCGCCTGAGGTCGCTCGATGGTTCCCGTTCGCGTGCACTGTCCGGCGCACATTACCCTGCTGTTCAGCATCCACGACTCCGACAGTCGCCTTAGTCATCAAGGCAGCCGCGGAGCCGGGTTCTGCGTCGAGTCCGGTGTGAATGTGTCCGCTGAATTGTCCGAGCGCTCATCGATGGGCGTGAGAAAGGATGTTTCGGGTCAGGTGAATGTGTGGAACCGGAATGAGTCGCTCGTCGACAGCGAAAAGGAGCCGTCGTGCTACAGCATGTATCACGACATCGCGGAGCATTTCCGGAACTCAGGAAGCATCGATGAATCCCAGGACGTGAATCTCGACGTCAGGCTCGAACTCCCGTGCAGTCAGGGATTCGGGATGTCCGCCGCCGGACTTCTCGCCGCCGCCGAAGCGTACATCCGCGTTCTCGGGATCACTGATTCGACGCTGGCAGCCGGGTTGGCACATCGGATAGAGAGGCGACGCTCGACCGGCCTCGGAGATGTTCTAGCGATGTCGGCGGGGGGGGTCGAATTACGTCTTGAGCCCGGCGCACCTCCAGAGCCCGGAGTTGTTACTGGATTCGCCTCAGACGCTCCTGTGTTGCTAGTCTGGCGTCCAGGAGAGGGCCGCCATACCAGTGGCTACATCGACTCACCCGATTGGAGGGATGGCATCAGTGCTGCTGGTGGGGATGCGGTAGATCGTCTGCGTCAAGGAGAATGGAACGCTGATCGCTGGCCTGAACTGCTCGAGGAATCACATGTGTTCGCAGAGGCTTCTGGGCTACTGGCCGAGCCTGAACGGAAGGCGTTGTTAGCGGACGTGAACGCAATCATCGAACGGTCAGCGTACTCAACCGACCTCTGCGCATGCCTGTGCATGCTCGGAGTCAGCGCTGTAATTGTGCCACGTACGCTCACCCGACCGGTAGTCGAGGTGTCACTCAAGGAACTCGCTGAACAATTGCGTGGGTGTGGCCTTGGCGCACAGGTGACGCGGATTGCCCCGCTTCAATCCTGAATGAGCTTCGAGAGGTCGAGTGGAGAGGAGTCGAGCAGCAGCGCGCCTCCAACTTTCAATCCGGCACAGAAGCCGTGGCGATAGACAACCGCGCCGGTACCCCATTCGTCGACGTAACGTCCTACCTGTTTCTTCGTCTTCTTCCGCGGGAATGAGAGGTTGGCTCCGTAGAAGTGCTTGGCATCGATCCAGGAAATCGGTACACCGTTGATCTCCACGAGGTCAATCATCAGTAGATCTGGTGTGCTAATTGGTCGTCCATGCTCCTTCTGCTGCTCTGCGAGCAACTCCTCCTGTCTGCGGAAGCGCACTCCCTCTTTCTCAAAATAGTCGCATAGGATGTCTTCGAAGGTGTTCGCCCGTACATGGGTTTCCGCCTGGTCGACGTTGGTCACACGGTCGTGTTCCTCAGCCTCCTTGAACTCCGCGCAGTCACGCTCACTCAGCCGCTTCACGGGGGCCCGTAGTGAATCGCGAATTCGTACCTTGGACCAGCCGCGCGAGGTGAGAATCGCCCGGAACAGACCTACAGGGGGATACTGGAAGCGGCGTGACAACGCCAACACCCCCTCGCCGTTTTCGTAGCGTCGACGTAGCATGTGCGAGCGCCCCATCATCTCCCTATGGCTGTACACCGCCCGCTCCTGCATCAGCGCCCCGCGCAGTGACAGACACTGGTCGAGGCCGATATCGTGCGGTTCGATGCGTTGCGCCAGTTCGTCGACCTGCTCGTCGGAGAGCCATCCGAATTCACCCGGGAAGGTGACAAGATCACTCACTTTCCGTTCCACCTTTTGTTCAACTGGATTGTTTTCCCAGTTAATCGAGATTTTTCGAGGTGGTGGGTCGATTGATTTTGGCAGCCCCATCAGTCGCGGGCTGACATCGAAGCGTGTACGCGCCCGCTCGTTTGGACTGAGGTTGTCTACTCGCCTAGCGGGCCGTGTCAACTTCGCCCGCTTGTCTCTGGGATTTCGCTTGCCGCGTCCACCATTACCAGATTTTTTCGAACCGCTGCGCTGGGGTCCTCCACCATCCGGTTCCTGTGACTTCTTCCGCCCACTCTCTCCAGACTCAGCCTGTCCCGCATGACCGGGTTCGGCCGACTCAGATTGGGGCGGCTTCTGCCGCCGCCTTCTGCGCCTGCCACCCCTTCTGTTCCTGTTCTTGCGTTGGCGAGTGGGATTGTCGTCGTCCTTGTTGTTCTGACTCACTTGGTACGGCCGACCCGCTGCCCCCTTTTGAACCCGGCCCTGTCAGTGTCGCCGGTGGCGGTGACGGGCGACGATGATGTAACCGAGGTCGCGCAGCGGAAATGGCACGAGCCAGAGAAGCGCGCCGAGCACGGGCCATGCTCTCGGTAGTCCGAGCAGTATGCGAGCTATTGCACCCGAGCGTGAGTGCCAGCGACCATGCCGGTCCAGCAGAAAAATCGAATCCTGCTGCTTGAGTTTCTCCGGCCGTGCCATGAGCAACTTCTCACCGAATTCTGACTCTTGACCAGTGAGCGCGAATAGTTCGTCCCTATCCCGTTCCCTGATCCATGTTGCTCCGTTGCTGCACATCGAGCATGATTCGTCGAACAGCACGACCGGTCCGGACTCGCTCATCGCATTCCCAACGCCACACGACGGATACCCCGCAATGAACCATCCGCGTAAACCGAGCGCTACGCGCTTGTCGAATCATCTCAATAGTCGAATATTCCTCTGGTTTAATAAGGGTAACATTACTGCTACTATTCTCAACGGGAGAAATGGTAGTAATGTATTGGATTACTGACAACATCGGGTGGGATCGCTTTCGCGGTCAGCATCGCTGACATACACCATTCACCACCC
>CALCOR010000156.1 GCA_937897085.1 uncultured euryarchaeote
CAAATCAACGCCACACACCTGATCGGTGCCGCCCAGAGCATGTCAATCGAAGCCGGAGACTTCCGCGTGGTGGCCGTCAACGGAGCGCGCACCTACGGCCTGTTCAACAACGCAGCCGGCAGTGAATCGGCCTTCCTCATCAACCCCGACGGTGACTTCGTCTCCGGCGCCAACTACTCCGGCCCGACCCGAATGGGTCACGCCTACATCGCCCCGATGATCGGCTCGGGCGACTGGGTCACTGCTCTGTGGCCCACCCCTGGTGCCGCAAACGCCGTGCTCATCAACGCCACCTCCGAAGTGCAGATCAACGAGGTGATGGTCAACAGCACGGCGACTTGGGGTGGCTATCCCTACGGCGAGTGGGTCGAACTCTATCACGCAGGCACCGGCAGCAGCATCGATTTGTCCGGTTGGAAGATGTTCAGCGGCACTGGCCAGAGCGTGACCGTGACCGACCTCATCGTAGACCGCAGTTCGGGTACGGGTTCCCTAATCGCCGTCGACGAGTACATCGTGGTCGATTTCCCACCATCAACCGCCATGCTGGTGATCAACGGCGACCAGTTGTCGCTGGTGAACTCGCAAGGAGGCATCACCCAGACGGTCGAGTGGGGGGCGAACCCCGGCCAGAACAAGAGCATCATCCCGTATGATCCGGAAGACGTCACACAACCGTGGATCGTCTCCGGCTGGCAGACGCCGGCAGCCCCCAACCCGAACCAGTTGACCGGCTCGGTCAACTCCTCTACCGACCTGCGCATCTCCGAGATCATGGGCAACCCATCGGGCAGCGACAGCAACACGTATCCTGAGGGTGAGTGGGTCGAACTCGTGAACATCGGTAATGACACCCTCTCATTCGAAGACTGGCGACTCAAGGACGGGCGCAACGTATCGCTGCACTTGAACGCCAACAGCATCCCTGGACTCGATGAGGCAGATCCGCTCGACTGGGAGTTGGGGGCGGGTGAATTCGTGGTCGTATGGCGCAACGGTAGCGGCATGAGCATGCAGAACGGTGGGGACCTTCTGAGCCTCGTGAACCCCGATGGCGAGGTAACCCATCAGGTGACCTGGGACATCACCCCGATGAACGGAACCGTGGTTCAGGGCGTGGCCATCGAAGACGATTGGATGCCCTCACCCCATCCCACTCCCGGAGCAGAGAACCCTGCGTTCACACAACCGTACACCGGCTCGACTTCGGTGGAGATAAGCGAGGTGATGGCACAGTGCAGCGCAGGCACCCTGGCACTCGACGGGGACTGGCTGGAGTTGCACAACACAGGACTGACCGAGGTGAACATCTCCCGCTGGTTGGTGGCGAATGACAACAACGAGGCGATCGCCATCCGCGACATCTTCGCGCTGCACTTCAGCGATGGAGCCATCGATTCGGCCCACCCGTGGTGGTCGCTGGCAGCGGATGGATATGTGGTCATCAAGCCGGAGAACAACGGATTCCTCTCCAACTTCGACGAGCAGATGGAACTACTGGACCCTAATCTGAACAAGCGCCAGGAAGTACACTGGTCGACCACCGAGAATTGCCGCAGCATCGAGGGTGATGCAAGCAACTGGGTCGATGACTGGACGGACACGATGTGGCCGACTCCTGGTGAAGAAAACCCGGTCCCGCAACCATGGGATGGGACGGACCCGGTGTTGTTCACGCGCATCATGCCCGGCCAGATCAGCGGGCGGGACAACGAGTTCTTCGAGATCACCAACATGGGTGATTCCAACGTCCAGCTGCTCGGCTGGAAGTTCGTGCGCATCAAGTCGGATGGGTCCAGCAACGACGGCACATTCAGTGCAATCGGCCTCGGCCCGGGACAGTCGGTGGTCATCAGCCAGTCAGCAACCAACCTCTCCGAGGACGGCGGCATCGATGCGCTCGAGGGCAACGACGTGCTCGACTACCTGCCGTGGATGTACGATTCTGGCTCTTCGCTGCAGCTCGTGTCCCCTGACGGCACGATCGCCGACACCGTGGTGTATGCAGACGGGCTCGCCAGCGTCGAAGGCTGGTCAGGCCCAGCGGTGAGCACACCACCGGCGACCTTCAATGGACTCGTGTTCATGCGCGGAGACGGCTGCAACTCGATGCCGGACACGAACACCAGCGCAGACTGGGAGGTGCGTTGGCTGCGGCTCGGGGCCAGTCTGTTCTGTGATTCAGGCGACTTCTCCACCAGCGGTTCCATGACTCCGATGGTCTCGCCCGACGGCAGCCTCGACCAGATGCTCAACTGGCTCGACGCCACCACGGACTCACTGCACCTGCACGTCTACGAACTGATGAGCGACGACCTGGTCGCAAAACTGGTCGAACTCGCGAATGCCGATATCGATGTCACCGTGGTGCTCGAGGAGGACCCACTCGAGCAGGGAGATGACCTGCGCAACGTGCGCGGCTACGCATACGACCTAGACGCAGGCGGCGTCGACGTCTACTGGATGGGCAACCCGCAGGGAGATGACGCTCCACCCTCGCCCTACTCTTACATCCATAGCAAGGTGGCGGTGCGCGACGGCACGAGCGTGTGGATCGGTTCTGGCAATTGGAAAACGAGTATGTTCCCGCCATCCGACTGGTCCTCGAATCGTGACTGGGGGGTGTTCATCGACTCACCCGATGTTGCGCAGTTGGTACTGACGCGGATGCTATGGGATGAGAATAGCAGCCACCCACACCTGATCGACTACGACCCGAACGACTCGGTCACCGGGCGCCCCTACGGATGGTATCCCAGTACTGCCTCCGAATACGACCCGGTCCCCCCCACAATCCCCATCCCGACCATCACCGGTGACTTCGACGGTCAGGTGTTCACCTGCCCTGATGACTGCATAGGGGGCATCGTCGACCTGTTGGATTCGGCTGATACGTCGATCGAACTCTCGTTGCAGGGCTTCGACATGGGTTGGCATTGGGGCTGGGGTGACAACCCCTTGGTTTCGGCGCTGGAGCGTGCGCTAGAGAGGGGAGTCCAGGTTCGCCTGCTCATCAACGGCTACTACGTCTGGGCCGACCCCGACATCCGAGCAACCGCGGACCACTTCAACAACGAGTGGAACCGCACTCGTGGATGGGACGCCACCGCCATCCTGATGGCGCCGGGGGAGCGCATCATCAAGCTGCACAACAAGGGCGTGATTGTGGACGGTGAGTCGGTGCTCATCTCTTCCATCAATTGGAACTCGAACGCCATCCTGCGCAACCGCGAGATGGGGATTGTCATCCATAACGCAGAGTTGACCCAGTTCTACCTCGACTCGTTCGAAGAGGACTGGAACCGAGTGGACTCATCCACAGACACCGACGGCGACAACATGCCGGATGCGTGGGAGATCGCTAACGGCCTGAATCGCACCTCATCCATCGTTCCCGGCAGCAGCTCACCCGAGCAGGCGCACGACTTCGACAATGACGGGCTGGACAATCTACGCGAGTACAACGTCAGCGGAAACCCGCTCTCTAACGATACCGACCAAGACTGCATCTCGGACCTCGACGAACTAGTGTTCGCCGCGCTGATGGACATCGAGCAGAGTCTGGCGATGACCAGCCAGGACGCCGACGCCAACGGTGTTGCGGACGGAGAACAGACCGATTGTGGTGGGACGCTCTCTCCGCCCGAAGACGAGCCGGACGGCAACAACAACCAGACCACAGGTCCCAGCCTTCCCGAACGCGACAACCCGCTGGACTCGATGTCCGCCAGATTCCTGATGGGACTGATGGCACTCACCGCTCTGGCGCTGCTCGGCGCGTTCGTGGTGATGCTGCTGCAAGGTCGGTGGAGCGCAAAGGGCGTGGTGACCGACAGTCTGCTCGATTACGACGAACAAGGTGGCGAGGGACTCGTCGACCCGTTCACTGCCGACCTGACCACAGAGGGGGGAGCGCCTGTGGACGAGGGGCCGAAGGTGATGGATACGCGCGATTCAGCGGTGGCTCGCGACGACGGGGTGTTCGGAGCACCTCAACTGGACGGATTCGAATTCGAGGGCTGGACACCCAAGAAGGTGCAGGAGGCATTGGCGTCGGGATGGACAATCGAGCAGTTGCGTGAACACTACAAACAAGGAAACCAGTGAGGCCGACCGATGCAGGGACGCATCGCCGAACTGGTGGCGCGCAAACGGGCTGGTAAAGCGTTCTCCGCTGAAGAGATTGGAGAAGTCATCTCCGGTGTGACCGATGAGAGCCTCACCGATGCTGAGGTGACCGACTGGCTGCGGGCGGTGTTCGACTGCGGCATGGATGGCGCTGAGACGACCGCGCTGACACACGCGATGCTCCACTCAGGCACGGTGCTCGAATGGCCTGATGAGTGGGCGCATCTGGTCGTCGACAAGCACAGCACCGGAGGTGTCGGTGACAAGGTGTCACTCCCTCTGGCACCTGCACTGGCCGCCTGTGGACTCAAGGTACCGATGATCTCGGGCCGTGGACTCGGGCACACGGGGGGGACGCTCGACAAACTCGAATCACTCCCCGGCTACCGAGTCACGCTCTCAATGGATGAAATCCAGGACATCCTCGAGGATGTAGGCTGCCTGATCGCCGGCCAGACAGACGACATCGCACCCGCAGACCGCAGGATGTACGCGCTCCGAGATGTCACTGGCACAGTGGCTAGCAATCCCCTCATCACGGGGTCGATCGTGTGCAAGAAGGCGGCGGAGAATCCGAGCGCGCTCGTGCTCGATGTCAAGGTGGGCCGTGCAGCGTTCATGCGTACTGAGGGAGAGGCGCGCCAACTGGCAGAATCAATGGTCACCGCCGGCAACGGACTGGGGATAACGACGAGCGCAATCCTCAGCGAGATGGATTCGCCGATCGGCTAC
>CALCOR010000157.1 GCA_937897085.1 uncultured euryarchaeote
GCCCTGCCGGGAATCTCACCCGCCATCCCCCTTGGCTGGGGACTCGCCGGGCTGATCATCGCCCTCGTGATCCACGAGTACGGACATGGTGTGCTCGCACGCGCTCATGGAATGAGGGTCAGGTCATTCGGGTTGCTCATCCTCGGACTGCTGCCCATCGGCGCCTTCGCCGAGCCGGAGGCAGAGGAATTGATGCGCGCGCCGCGCAAGGAGCGCCAACGTGTGTTCGCAGCCGGGCCGGCCGTGAACATCTACGCCTCGTTCCTCGGCTTCCTGCTGCTCGCTGCTGTCGCCAGCCAGTTCATCGCCGCGGACCCCG
The DNA here is from genome assembly GCA_937897085.1 of uncultured euryarchaeote. Taxonomy (GTDB): domain Archaea; phylum Thermoplasmatota; class Poseidoniia; order Poseidoniales; family Thalassarchaeaceae; genus JAKUTA01. Next base: position 320 of record CALCOR010000157.1, read on the forward strand.
GAATCCACGCCACCGGCATCATCGAGGAAGAACCTGCTCACGCCGCCGGCCTCGAGGCATGGGAGATCATCACGCACATGAACGGCGAGCCGGTTCGTGACTATGCCGAGTTCGGGGTGGTCATCGATGAGTACAGCGCTGGCGAACAGGTCGAATTGACCGTGCTCTCAGTGCCGGATGCGAATGGCGCGCGTGAGCAGAGAGCCATTTCGGTGGTGCTCTCCGACAAGCACGCGTACTACGTCGATTCGTGCGGCGAGACAGAAGGCTGTGACGTGGAGGCCGTCGAAGCCTGGCTGGAGGCGCAAGGCGTCGAATCTGGAGACCCCTTCCTCGGTGTGAGCGGAGTGGCCCCGAGCACTGTGGGAGCGGATCGGTTGGCCGGACCGCTCTCTGACAGTTGGCCAGAGGGCAAGTTGGCTGCCGCGATCGGGTTCGGGGTGCAACCGATGACCCTGCTGTTCATGCCCATCCAGACCTCTGGTGAGGTGATGTACGTGGAGGAACTCGATATGCTATCAGTCCCTGATGATGGCCTCGCCGGGATACTCGGGATGTCTGGGATGCTCATCCTGGTGCACATGCTGTTCTGGTTCATCTGGTGGAACATCGTGCTCGGCGCGTTCAACCTCATCCCACTGGTGCCGTTCGATGGTGGGCACCTGATGCGCGACTGGATGCACGACCAGTTGAGCAGGCTGTCCGCGATGTCACGCGACTGGCACCCGATGCGTGTCGAGCGGCTGGCGCACAAGATGTCGACCTGGTCGAGTTTCACCGTGCTGGTGATGATTCTCATCGCGCTGTTTCTGCCCTACTTGCGCACGGTCCTGCCCTGAAAGGAGCACTACTCCTCTTCGGCTGAGGATTCCGCCTCCTTGCGGGCAAGTTCGATCTCCGGTGCTTCGGCAATCAGTCTGGTCGTGGCTCGCTCGATCACCCATGTGAGCAGCAGCAGGCCTGAGGCGGAGCCGGCGAGCATCGTCCACGAGCGGCTGGTGACCTGAGCGGCGTTGTTCGCCACCAGCAGCTTCACCGTGCCGGCCCACGGAATCTCCGCGCCCGCCACTCCTTGCACCCAGTCATCGCGTACGGCCAGAACCGGGCGTCCGTTCTCGTCCGACAGACCCTGGGCACGCGAGTAGGCAGCCTGTCCCTGGTCAACGTTGCAGTCATTGTTGTCGCCGAGCGTGAGGTAGCCGGCGTGACCCGGGTCCCATGCTTGGATCATCAACCCGTGCGGTTGGCCCGAGCACTGGATGTCCGTGAACGTCCAATCGATTGTGGCTACGTCGGTGACGTTTGTTCCCAGCAGATCCCAGGTGAGCACGCAGGTTCCGGCCAGTCCATCTGCGTCAAGCGAGATGGGGTCCCAACTCGCATCTGAAGGACAGGCCTGTGTGGATCTGTTGAGTGGTGAGACGGTGTCGTGGGCCACTGCGTGTAGTAGAACGCGGTGGATCACCGGTGTGTCGCTGCCTCCATTCTTGGAGTAGATGATCACGTCACCGGGGTTGCCATGTCTCGACCAGCCCTCGAACACCCCACCCTCCTCGATGGCCTCCGCCCAGGAGACTATCTCGCCGTGTCTCTCGTGTGCCATCACCAGCACGAGATCACCGGGATCAATCGCGCCCACCTCACCTTGCGGGTCGTGCATCATCGACTGCGATTCGACCACCACCATCGGCGGCATCGAGCCGGTGCTCACCCACAATCCAATGATTAGCAGCAGAATCAGACCGGCGGCGAGGACCGCCTCGCGCACCCATCCCGACAAGGTGCCCATGTCGCACCCCTCTGGGTCATTCCTCCTCTTCCGAGGACGAAGTGTCCACGGCTGGGCGGGTCATACCCAACACGATGGCGAGAGTCACAATCAACAGTGACGAGATAAGATCGAGGTGCGGTGCCCATGTTGCTCGGTACTGCTCACCGGTGATCACTGCGTTCAGGTCGAGCGACATGTTGCGAGGCTCGCCGACTGCGTGCCTGACGGTTCCGAAGATTGCGTTCCATCCGAAAGCGAACAGACCGACAACGGACAATCCGACTATCTTCCTGTTCGCCGCCGGGCCCTTCAGCCACTCCGCTTCGGGGAATCGCTTCGAGAGCAACGACTCCTTGGTGTCGAGCCAGTTCCTGAGCCATAACGAACCCTCGCTCTCGACCAGTTCGATGCCGGCGGGCATGGACCTTCGAATCCCCAGTTCGACCCGCTTCGACTCGAGGCGCGCCCTCCATTGGCTGCCGAGTATTTCAGCGCCATCCTCGGCCTCCTTGCGCCGCCGCTCGAACTCCGCCCGGGACCCCAGTTCGAAAAGCTCCCGTAGGGTGTTACGGTGGCTGAGATAATGGAAGAACTCAGGTCCAACGATGATGACGAGCGTCATCCCACCAGCCAACGCCACCCACGTCCACGTGAGCATGTCGCTATACTCGTTCGCCCCCTGCTGCGCATTGGGCAACAGGAACAGCAGGTAGATGAGCGCCCAGAGCACCATCGCCAATCCGGCGACGAAGGTCGTCCCGAGGAGGACGAGGTGGTTGTCTCTCTGTCCTTGCCACCAGTCGCCGAACGGTTTGAACAGCGACTTGCGAATGCGCTTCAGTTTGCGACTGATGGACACGTTCTCACCCGGCCCACGCAGCGGTCCGCCTGTCTTTGCTCTTGCCCATCAGCGTACAGTGGCCCTTTGACTTCTACGCACCAAGATTAAATGCACATCTTGACGGTCACTATGTGACCGGCTATGTTGAGCGAAAGCAGTACCCGCGCCAAGGTTCCCTTCTTGCTCGTCTGGCTGATGCTGGCGGCCAGCATAGCACCCCTCGCAGCCGCATCGAGCACGGAGACCCAGTTCACCGACGGCACCACCTCGTACACGCACACCTTCAGCGGTGCCGGCACCGGCAGCACCGCAGGGATAGTGATGCCCTACGGAGCTGAGGTGACGGCGGCGACGTTCAACCTCCTCGGAGAAGCGGCGACCACCACGTGGGCGAACGCCTCAACCAACACAAACTTCGGCGGGCCAGCGACCACCAACGGGCTGATGTCCGTTCCTTGGTTCACCCAAGGCTACCGCTACGATATCGACGTCGACAACGACCAGGCGTTCTTGAGGCCCCAGGAGACCACCCAGGAATGGAAGTTGACCAGCAGCAGCGACATCTCCAGCAACACCAACGGCCACCACAACACAACGGGGGCGTTCTTCGCCAACGGCGACCAAGGCTACCTGTCCGCCTCGCAGATGGGGGTGCAAGACACGGTGAGCGGAGGAACCTGGAGTTATGGAGGGCCGATAGTCGAGCAGGGAGATGAGTACCAGGTGATCATCTGGACGTCCACCAGCACCAACCTTCCGTACATCCACCGCTGGTACAAGTCTAACGGCACCTACATCGGTCAGGGTACATTCGACACGACGAACTGCAACCTGAACGCCGCCCGCTACATCTACGACGCCACCAGCGACGGCAACGGCACCGTCTGGACTGCCAGTTACTCATACCGCTCCTTCTCCAAGTGGAGTGTGAACGGAGGCACCTGGACCTGCCAGAACTACTGGGCGATGACGGGCAACAAGTATCCGATGGCCATCGCCTTCGAACCGAACACGAATGAGATGTGGATGCTCGTACGGAACTATCAGCAACCAACCTGGGCGTTCTACGCCGAGAAGGTGAATCGAAGCAATCCCCTCACCGTCATCCAGTCACATTATCTCGCGGACACGACCCTGCTCGGCTACAACGTGTACGGCTTCGACATACAGGGACCGCGCATCACAGTCGCGGCATACGCACAGAAAGGCACGGGGCAGGGAACGCACCACATCTTCCTGCACACCGGAAACTGGTACACCTACCAAGGTGCGGTCGAGATGCCCAACTACCATGGACACTACGGGCTGGAACGCACATCGGACGGAAAGCTGCTGTACACCTGCTACTACTACTCTTATTGCAACAACAACAACCTGGCGCGCAAGATATTCTGGACCGGAGCGGCCGCCCCATCCGACGCCAGGTTGCCGACCACCACCACCAGCATCGTCACCTCGTCCTTCGTCACCCTGACGCGGTCGATCACTGAGATGTCGCTGGCCACAGCGATCACATACGAGCCCAGCGCCACCAGCATCGAGTTCGAGATCACCAATGACGGTGGCACCACCTGGAAGCCGGCAATGCAGGGGCAGGCGATTACCTTCGCCAACGCAGGCACACAGATTGGCTGGAGGGCCTACCTGAACGGAACCAGTACCGCGACACCCATTCTGGACACCGTCGGGCTGAGTTACGTCGCCACCTACTATTCCAGCGGTTACATGCGCCTGTACCGCTACTTCGGAGGCGCAGGCATGTCTACCCCAGTCGCCGCCACCGTGTGGTGGAACGCCAGCACACCGGGAGGCAGTTCGTTGGCGATGAAATGGGTCACCACCACGACATCGTGCACCGTGACCGGCACCAGCGTCACGAATGGCCAACCCAGTTTCTTCACCGGCAGCCCGTTCTACATCACGCTCTGCATCTGGTTATATGCGGGCTCTGGCAACGCCTACACACCGACTCTCGACGACTTCGACATCGCCATCATCAGCGATGCGCCCAAAGATGTCTCTCTTGACATCGATGGTGCCCAAGCATGGATCACTCAGAACACGCTCCTCGGGACGGCCACCGCGCAGGGGCCCGCAATCGTCGCCGCGCTCAACTCTGCGATTCCCGACATCGGTACCGGCATCGTGACCATCGACATCGACGTGGGATCGCAGGCGACCGGGAAGGTGAGCATCACCTCTTTCTCCATCGACTACACGATGCAGACGGTGAACTTGGACATCAACTACGATGAGGACATGATACTGCACGAGAGGGTCGACAGTTACGAGGTGGTCACGCGGCACGTGATCGGTGAGAACGCCATCGAGATATCCAGCGCCCAACTGGACATCATATCCAGTCCCTCGTCGAGCGCGCCGAGCCTCTTGTGGGCGAGCGATGGCACGCTGGTGGACGACGATCCGGACGACTGGATCGTTCCGGACTCGGCGGGTACGTGGACGAACAATAGCAACGGCATCCAGGAGATCCACTGGAAATTCCGCATCACTTCCGAATTCTTGGAACAGAACAACGTCGGCTTCCGCGTCAGTTGCACCGACAGCGAGGGATACACGCCGATGATGATGAGCACCGGTCCGGCGGGCATAGTCGTCAACCAGTCATACGGACTTGGATGGCTCAAAGTGCGCGACAACGACGGCGAAGTGCTGTACGACGACGCTCCCGATGACGCGTGGATCGCAGCCAGCGAGACGCTGCACTTCCAAGGTGCCATCTGGTATGCATACTCAGAGGATGCACCGCTCGACTCGACCTTCGATGTCAAGGTGATGAAGCAGACCACAGAAGGAAAGTTCCTGATGGCAAAGGACAGCAGCAACCCCTACGGGGAGTTCTTCATCTCAGTGCAGATGGATGACTTCGACCGCCCCGAGGGCGTTCAATACCTGATCGAGATTGACAACCCGCGCGACCCGTTGAAGGTGCTCACCACCAACAGTTCGTGGACACGCACCTACCGCATCGACGCCACCCCGCCAACTGTCATCGACTCATGGCCGGCCCAGAGTGCATACGAAGCCGGTTCAGTGGACCAGAGCGTACGCGTGCGCGTACAGGACGCGGTCAGCGCGCCGGAGCAGTTGACGCTGCACTACTGGGTTGAGTACGACAACGATGCGAATCGCAACGGATACGCGGACGAATCCGAATACGTCAACCAGACGATGGTGAACCTGACAGATTCAGATGACAAGTACTTCTTCGGGCACATCGACGACTCGCGGAACCCCAACATGGCTCAGGTCTCCTACTATGTCACCGGAACCGACCCCGCCGGCCACCCTCTCACCAATGTCAAAGGTCCAGGCTTCGAGTACGACGTCAGCACCTACCGCACACGCGTCGACACGGACGCGGTGTTCACCGGCATAGACTGGATGGGACACGTGGACGGAGGGAAGGTGTTCTCAGGTGTCAATCAGCACATCAGCCTAGGACTGGTCGATGCCAACGGGAGAATCGACTACGAGGACATCTCGCTCATCTTCGACTTCGAGGGACCAGACCCTACACGCGACCAGCAGCGAATATCCTACTCCGGCCAGAACAACACCTTCTGGTCCGATGGGCCGTACATCATCCTCGATGATTCATGCAACGATGGAGACGACGGGGGCTGTGGAGTTCCGGTCATCACCAACGACACTGGAATGCCGTGGATCAGGCCGTCGTTCATCTTCCGCTTCTCCTGGGACTGGCCGGACGAGGACCTCTCCGACCTGGCGCTTGAATACAAGGAACTGGGGGTGGCAGTTCCCACTCGTGTGATTTTCGAAGAGCACACGTTCCGCGTCGAGAACGACCTCGTGCTCGACGCTGACTCGTACAAGGTCGAGGACGTGCAGGAGCCGCGCACCGGCGTGCTGTCAGACGGCAGCCGCGTCGTGCCCAACGACCGGTTGCGCTGGTCGGGACGCGTGGTCTACGAGGGCAGTGACGTGCCCGCTCCACGCAACCTCGGCATCACCGTCGAGACGTTCGACGGCGTACAGTACTGGTCAGACGGCAGCCTGACCGAAGACGGTGGCTTCTCGCTAGAGGTGCCGCTAGGAGCGGCGACCTCGCTCGCATCATCTGAGATGCGCACCTTCCTCACCGGCATCCGCAACGTCCCAGGCCGCGGCGAGGACATGACCCACGACACGGTCGCCACCACGCTGCAGCTGCACGTCGACCACTCGCCACCGCGTGTGATCGAGCGGCTGACACCCATCGACGTCATCGACATCAGCAACACCTCCATCCTGACTCATGTCCCGGTCGAGTTCTTCGGTTCCGAGGACGCTGACCTGGCAGGAAGCCCACAATGGGTTCACTGGCTGATGCGCGACGACAACGGACGCCAGATCGCGTCAGGTTCCTCTGAACTCGGCATGCGCCAGGAGGGCACCGCCATCGAGTGGACCGGCACGGTCGACCTAATCGGAGACGGCATGAACCCACCCATCCAAGACTACGTCGTCGGTTTCTGGATCGAGGGCTGGGACGTGGCCGGAAACCCACTCGCCACCGAATCCAACTCCAAGTCCGACCCGGTGCGCGAACCGGTCGAACTGGACGGTGACCACGATCTTCAGTGGATTCGATTCGGTGCGACCGGACCACAGTTGACCATCGAACGCGTATCAGCGGACAGAGAGGTCATGAGCAACGGGGCAGATGTCGAGATAACCGCGTGGGTGGCAAACCTCGGCGGACCGACGAACACCAGCTTCACCGTGGGATTCTACTCCGGTGACGACCTGCAGCCGTTCGCAACTCAGGCACTGGCGGGAATCAGCGACGAGGCCATCCCCGTGAAGGCGACCTGGAAGGCGGAGAAGGGTGTGGACCGGGTGCGCGTGGTCGTGGACATCGACGACGATATCATCGAAGTGGATGAGAGCGACAACTCAGCGGAAGTGGGCGTGTCCGTGGAGTATGCATGGGGACTCGGTTGGGTCGATCTGGCCCGCCAGAACATGCTGACGGTCATCGGCATCATCATCGCGATGATCATCCTGCCCGTCGTGGGGGCGGTGAGCATGCGCGGTGGCATGGAGACCTCAGTGTTCGAGGATGACCTGTTCTACGACGAGGATGAGGATTACTACGACGAAGAGGGCGAAGAAGAGGACGACTGGGAGTGAGTCGCCACCCTTTTCATGGGTCGCACGACCCCGCGGCGGTGCTCGGTGACATGACTGCGTTCGAACTGCTCGCCCGGCCGCTCCAGAAACTGGTCGACGCTCGCGGCTGGCAGCCGACACCGGTGCAGGCAGCGGCCATCGAACCACTGCTCGCAGGCGAGGACAGTCTGGTGGTCGCACCGACCGGGAGTGGCAAGACCGAGGCGGTCGTGCTTCCTCTGCTCAGCCGGGCACTCGCACATTCCTGGCAACCGATGGCTATTCTCTACGTGACGCCCCTCAGAGCACTTAACCGGGACATCGACCGGCGCATCGCTGATCTGGCCAAGGCTGCAGGGCTCACAGCTGACCTGAGGCACGGGGACACGTCGCAGTACCACCGCACCCGCCAATCGAAGAATCCACCCCATCTGCTGGTGACCACCCCCGAGACGACCCAACTGCTGCTGCTGGGAAGTCGACTCAGGGAAGGGTTGCGCAATCTCAGAGCGGTGGTAATCGACGAGGTGCACGAACTCGCTTCCTCGGAGCGCGGTTCGCAGTTGCTGGTGGCGCTCGAGCGCATCGACGAACTGTGTGGACGCAAGGTGCAGCGCATCGGACTGTCCGCTACCATCGGCAATCCAGAGGAGATGGCCCGCTGGCTGTCTCCGAATGCGACGCCCGTGCTTGCACCCTCACCCCGAGGGACCGAACTCGAGGTGGTGACCGAGCCTGTCACCGATGCAGATAGGGCGCTGTCACTCGAACTGCACGTCTCGCCGCAGGGTCTAGCCGCGCTGCGCAGGTTGGCGACGCGCATCCGAGAAAGCGCCCCCTGCCTCGTGTTCGTCAATTCGCGCAACACGGCCGAGACGGTCGCTCAGCGAATCCAACGTCTCGACCCGGACATGACAGTGGGGGTACACCACGGTTCACTGGCAACAGAGACTCGCCACCAGATGGAACAGGATCTTCAGGAAGGTACGCTGCACGGACTCATCTGTACCTCCTCGCTCGAACTCGGAATCGATGTCGGGAGCGTGAACGAGGTTCACCAACTGCAGAGTCCCAGAGCGGTTGACCGCATGCTGCAGCGTGTCGGCCGTGCCGACCATGTGCTCGGTGGTACAGGGCGTGGGATGCTGCTCTGCTGGGAGCCAGACGAGATCGCCGAAGCGGCGGTAATCGCTCGCAGGGCGATGGCAGGCGACATCGAAGGCGTTGAGTGGCGTCGCCACCCACGCACGGTCGCCGCCAACCAACTCATTCTGACCGCGCTCGCCGAGAGGGTGGTCCCGCTCACTGCGGGAGCTGAACTGCTGCGTAGGTGCGATCTGTTCTCGGAATTGACAGATGACGAGACGCTGGCCATCCTCAGAATCCTGCACGACCGCTGGCTGCTGCGAGTGGTCGAGGACCCCGAGCAGAGCGACCCGCTCGACTGGCCGCCTGCATTGTGGGAGGAAATCTCCGAGTCCACCCAAGAAGGGCTCCCTGAGAAGAAGCCGAAGAAGGAGGAATTGGCGGGACTGAAGGAGCGCGTGTTGCGCGGCTGGCAGAGGGCGCTGTCACAGGAACTGCCTGAACGGCTCAAAGGTGGCTGGTTCAGCCCGGGTCCAAGGGCGCGGACATACCTCCAGAAACACCTGAGCATGATCGCTGACGAAACGAAATACGCTGTTCGCGATGCCGTCACTCGCCGTATGCTGGGCAACGTCGACGAAACGTTCGTGCTCTCGCTCGATGACTCCGGAGCAGAGGAGGACGGTACCCCGCGGCGCTTCGTGATGGCTGGGCGCACATGGGAGGTGGTCGACGCCGACTCGGAGAAGGTGGAACTTCTGGTCGCGCCTGTCTCTGAGCAGGGAGAAGCACCTGTGTGGGCGGGAGAGTTGCCTCCAGTACCAGCGGACATCGCCCGCGAAGCGGGCGCAATACGTATCGCGGTGGCCGAATCACACGGATGGTCAACCGGTGTGGAGGAAAGTTCCTCAGCCGAGCCACGGGGGTCGATGGTAGGTCTCGATCCATGGTTGACGGGCGACGCTGTGACCTACGAAATCGACGACTACCCTCTCTCATCTCCCTCACTCGCCCTCCTCGCCGAGAACGTCGCCGAGCATCTCGAGGCGAGCGGCTGCCTGCCGCACGCCCGTCTGCTGACATTAGAGCGGCGCCGCGACGCCATCGTGCTCAACTCCACTCACGGCAGCCGCATCAACGAGACGCTGGCTCACTTCCTGCAGGCGATGGCGAGCAACATCGAGGGCAGGGTCGGCCGTGTGCTAGTAGACCCGTACCGCATCACTCTGCAGGTTCCAGGGCTGACACCGGCAGGCGTGGTCGAATGGCTGACCGAGACGCCACCTGAAGCGCTCGACGACCTCATCCGCCTGTCGATTCCCAACGGCCGTCAACTGCGAGCGCGGATGGTGCAAGTGTGCAAGGTGTTCGGTGTCCTGCACGCGGGAGTCGATCCACGCAAGGTGAATCTGGGTGGCATCATCACGAGGTATCGCGGGACACCTCTGGTCGACGAGGCGCTCGACAAACTGTTCAGCGAGCGGATGGACATCGAAGGAACCACCGACCTGTTGCGGGCAATCCAATCCGGCGCCGTCGAACTGCGCATGACGGCTCCAGGCGCCCTCGGAATCTCTCCGCGCGGCCAACGCGACCTGCTGCTGCCTAACTGGTCGGCGACCGAGGTGCGCGAGCGGCTGAAGAACCGGCTGGTGAACGAGCGAGTGGTGCTGGTCTGCCTGCGCTGCAAAGATTGGATGCGCTTCCGCGTCGAACGCTACGCCGAGAAGCACCACAGGTGCGCCTGCGGTGGTGCCATGTTGGCGTGCGCTCGCGAAGGGCTCGAGGATCGGCTCAAGGAGTGGGTCGTCGACGATGATCCGGCAGTGCGCAACCGGATGCAGCGCAATGCCGAACTGGTCCAATTGCGAGGAAAGGAGGCGATTCTCTGCCTGCTCGCTCGCGGCGTCGGACCGGACACGGCCACACGTATCCTGCGCAGGGTGCCGGCCGGTGACGAGGAGATGCTGCTCAAGACGATTCACGAGGCCGAACTGCAATACGCGCGCACACGCAGATTCTGGGGATGAATGGCACCCGTACGCTGAAGGGCTGGCACCACCCGAGCCGACCCGAGGGAGACTTCTGCTCATCGGACTGACCGGGCGCAACGCAGGGGGAAAGTCATCCGTCGTTCGCTGGTTGGAGGCTCACGGCTTCGAGAGTTCCTCTTGCTCCGACTCCATCCGCCACTGGCTCACCGAGCAGGGCATCGAGATCACTCGTGACTCCTTGATCGACGGTGGGCGCTCCCTGCGCGCAGAGGGGGGGCCGGGAATACTCGCTGAGATGCTGCTGGAACAGATACCGGAAGGCAGCGACCATGTGATCGACAGCATCCGCACTCCGGCTGAAGTGGCCGCGCTCCTGACTAGAACGGACTTCTGGCTCATCGAGGTGCGGGCCTCAGAGGAGGTGCGTTGGGAGCGGCTCACCTCCCGCGGCAGAGCGGGGGACGCTGAGACCTTCGAGCAGTTCCGGGCCCAGGAAGAGGCGGAACTCGAGGCTGCCGACGATAGCGGCCAAGCCTTGCTGGCCACCGCCGAGCAGGCGGACATAGTCATCCAGAACGAGGGCAGCGTGGAGGAACTGGAAGCGGACATGGGGGCTTTGCTCTCCGCTATCAGAGCCGGAGACCTGTGAGCTTCATTCGCCGGGCTTGAGGTCGCCACGCGGGTCCTGCGGCCCTTCGGTGAGTTGCACTGTAACGCTGTGCTGCTCGAGGTAGTCTACGCCGTTCTGTCCGCCGAAGCCGCCGTCCACGACGATGACGCGGGTGATGCCGGCATGGTGGATGAGCTTGGAGCACATCATGCACGGCTCCCCGGTGACAATCAGCCACGCTCCCTTGGTCGGCACACCGTTGGCGGCCGAGTTACAGATGAGGTTCATCTCAGCGTGGTGGCAGCCGATCTCGATGCGCGTCCCACTCTCTATCTCGAGTTCATCACGCAGGCAGACATCGCCTCCGCACAGTTCGCCCCCACCGCGCGGGCCGCCATTGTAGCCGTCCATCAGGATGACGTTGCGGTCCGGATCGACGAGCAGCGCCCCGAACTTGGCACGCGGGCAGTTGCTCGCCTTGGACAGCGCCAGACACTGCTCTATGCGGATACGCAGGTGCTTATCCTTCATCTCGACCACCTGCGGACTTCCTTGTGCGGGGCTGACCATATCATGCCTTCTCATGTCCAGTATTGCTTCTCAGGAGCCGGCCTCAGCACGGTCATCGACTCCCTGTTGTCGAGTCCCATCGCCTCCAACAGATTGCCTACGAGGTAGATGCTACCAATTCCAAGTACAGGCTGCGGGGGAACGCCCCCCGCCAACTGAACCGCTCGAGCAAGTGCAGCGGCAGGCTCAACCATCTGCTCAACCTTCGCCGGCACGCCTTGCGCCTCCAACTCTGCTACCACTTCGGATGCTGGAACCGCAGGCCTGCGACCCTTCTGCGGCTCGGTGACCACCACATGTTCGACCTCTCCATCGACAATCAATTCGATCAGAGGGTGTAGGAAGCCGACAATATCTTCCTGGGGGGTGCAGCCCAGAAGAATCACTCCCGGGGTAGGATGGCTGTCCTTATCCATCTGAGACCGCAACTGCTCACACGCCTTCTCCATGCCCGACGGATTATGGGCGGCATCGAGCAGCAGGGGTACCCCCTCATGCTCCAACCATTGCATCCGGCCCGGCCATACTGTATGCATCACCGCACTCTCCACCATCTCTGCTGGCTCGACTACGATGCCAACAGAGTTATCGAAGAAAAAACCGAGCGTGATTTCCGCAAGTCGTGCTGCATCTTGTTGAAATGATGACCAGCCGTCAAATCCTTCGATTTTCCGAACTGGGCGATGGCTTTTGTTGGCGTTGTCGAAGCGGATGGTCATCGCTCGATCATATCGCCACCAGTAGGCTAAGGAACGCTGCAGTGGTGGTACTGCATCCTCAATCGCCTTCCTTGCTGCTGCATCATATGTCCACTTCGCGATGAACAAGGCACCTGGGCGGACTATTGCTGCCTTTTCAGCCGCTATTTCAGCCAATGTGTCACCTAGCACGTCCGTGTGCTCGAGTGCAAGTGCTGTCAATACACAGCAGTCAGCTACGCAAAGTCGAGTCGCATCGAGTCTACCACCTAGGCCAGTCTCGATGACCGCCCTGTCTACGCCAGCATCTGCGAATGCGACCATCGCGGCAAGGAAGGTCGCCTCAAAGTAGGATGGGAGCGTGACCGGCTCCCTCTCTGCCGCATCCCGCACCTTGGAGAGACTCGCATCGAAGTTCTCAGCAGAGATGGGCACGCCATCGATTCGGATTCGCTCCTCGACAAAGCAGAGGTGAGGTGAGGTGAAGAGGCCACAACTCCTCCCTGAAAGGGTTAGCGCGTTAGCCAGAATGACGCAACAGGAACCCTTGCCGTTGCTGCCAGCGACATGGAAGCAGGGGAACTGCATCTGCGGCATTCCAAGTCTGGCTAGTAGTGCGGCGGTGACCTCCAATCCCGGGCGCATCCCTATGCCCCGCAACTCTTCAAGCCACGCTCGAACCTCGCTCACAGACACCCTCCGGGATACGGGGGTTGCACGGTCGCCTTGAAATGGCCTTTGTGGCTCGCCTGACCGATGGCTAACGAGGCTGGTACCGTGGTTGCGCGCTCCAGAGGAGCGCCCACACACATGGAACTGGTGATGCGAGCGCTCGCCTCACAGTGGCAGTCGATGTTAGGCATGGCGGTGATGTTCACCGTCACCATCCTCATCTCCATCTGGATTCAGCCCTATCACGACCGAGCTGAATCACGGGCATTCGGAGACGCTGGCACGACAAAGGCGGGCTGGCTGGCCATCGAATTCCTTGCCATCCTGGTGTTCACCGCCATCATCCTCTGGCTGGCGAAGAAGAAACTCGACTGGATCATCAAATGGGGGGTTCTGTTCATCCTGTGGATCGCTCTCTCGTTCGCGCTCGTTCCCATCGCCTCGTTCATGATGGACGCTGAAGAACAGCCGTTCGCCTTCCGCGACGAGCCGGGTGCAGGCGAGATGCTCTGGGTGTCCGACGAAGCGAATTCGTTCATCGTCGACAACGGCACGCATCTGCTGATGTTCTCTGATGTCGGCGGGCTCGAGACGGGCACCGAAGGCTGGGCGGGCGCGACGCCCGTGTGGGAGCATGAGGTACCCAATGAGGGCAACGAGAGCCACACCCGTCGCATCGTTCCCGGTCCTGGTGTGTTCACCTACTGCGATGAGTCGAAGTGGATGCGGCTCGACGCGAATGACGGCAGCCTCATCGCCAATGGCACCGACCCGTGCGAGATTAGTTTCTCCTCCGCCGGGTCCGACTGGATGGTCTTCAGTCAGAACGTTCTCTACATGGATAACCCATTTCAGGATTTACAAGCGAATCACAACAAGATCTGGATGATGCCGGACAACTTCGACGGCCGTGAGTTCCTGCTCGGACGCACGCTCACCGACGACAGCATGCTGCTCGTGGCGGAGCGCTGGGCGGGCGTGATAGAACTTGAACACGAACAGCACGACCAGCTGGGATTCGGCGATGCCAACGTAACCGTGCTCTGGGAGTTCTCACCAGAAACCGATGAGCGCTTCACCACCGCCACCTTCGGCCACTCACCATGGTCCGGCGTCAACTGGTTCGATGCTGAGGACACCGACCGGCTGCTAATCATCGGCAGCGACTCCGGTCAGTTGAACGGGTTCACCTGGAACGGCTCAGGGATGGAGAGTGAGGAAGGTATGGCGTTCAACGAGCGCGAAGCATTCGATGGCCCGATACGCGGCGTGATGCTGGCGGACGACTGGCGTGACGGCCAACCGAACCTGTGGGTCGTGGACGGAGACCGAATGCGCATGTTCTCAGGATCGTGGATGGTCGAGGAGTTGAATGTCGGCGCGCCCGCGGGCGAAGGTGCGGTGGGTATGAGCCTGCACACCGTTCCAAATGATGCTTGGGCGGAGGTTGGATTCGAAGACGGAGTGGTGATCTTCGCCGAGAGCGAGGGTTGGCACAGCGGGGTGGCGCACACACCAGCGACCGAGCCAGCGCACATCTTCGTCGACGAATCGGGGTATCTCATCGGCTTCCTCAACTGGTCGTGGATCGTCGCCATCGTGCTCTCTGTCGTGCTGATGGTGCTGCTCACCCGCTACCCTGAGTGGTATGTCGTGAACACCGTCGGCATCCTCACCGGGGCTGGCGTGATCACCATCCTCGGAGTCTCCTTCGTGCCTACCCTGATTCTCTTCTTCATGATCGCCGCCGCCGTCTACGACGCCTACGCGGTCTACAGCTCAAAGCACATGCTCGACCTCGCCGACACGATGATCGGACTGAAACTACCCATCCTGTTGGTCGCTCCACAGGGCAAGGGGTACTCGTTCCTCGATGAGGAAGCTGATGTCATGAGCGCCGCCGATGACGGCGGTCCGGCAGCGGAAGCGAGGGCCACTCCGATGAAGCCGCTGCCACCGGCTGAACCCAAGGGCGGTGACGCCCTGTTCATGGGGCTGGGAGACGTCATCTTCCCAGGGATGTTGGTCATCTCAGCGCTGACATTCCTGCCTGACGGTGCTGGTTGGTTCGGCATGAGCCTCGCGCTGACGACTGGCGTGGGAACGCTCATTGGCGGTCTGGTAGGTTACTTTGTGCTGATGACCTACGTGGCGATGGGTCGGCCACAAGCTGGCCTACCGCTCTTGAACGGAGGTTCGATCCTCGGGTATCTGATCACTGGGGTTATTCTGGCGGGCAGCGGCGCGCTCTCATTCGGCATCTCCCTCTTCTGATGGCTACGTCTGGTTGAAGGGGTGTCACCCCTCGCAGGCCGGGTACATGCTGGACATGCGCATGTTCCGCGACCACGCAGATGTCATTCGCGCCGACCACGCCAAGCGAGGCCTGACAACAGAGAACATCGACCGAGTAATCGAACTTGACTCCGCGTGGAAGAAGGCCCGCTACGACGCGGACCAGTTGCGTAAGGAGCGAAACCAAGCGGCTCGCGGCATCGCCGAGGCGAAGAAAGAAGGCGACGCCAAATCTGCCGAGCGCATCATATCCGCGGTCGCTGAACTCGGGGCTAACATCGAGGCTCTTGGTCAGCGTGCCGACGATCTAGAGTCGGAACGGGACGCACTCAGGATGCGCATACCGAACGTGCTCCACGATGCGGTTCCAGTCGGTCCGGACAGCACCGGGAACACCCAGCATTCGCTGCACGGAGAGAAGCCGAAGTTCGATTTTGAACCGCGCACGCACAACGAGATTGCAGAGATGAACAACTGGGTGGAACTGGCACGGGCTGCGAAGATCACGGGCAGCCGGTTCTATTTCCTCAAAGGAGACCTGGCACGGCTGGAACTGGCGCTGCAGCAGTTCGGTGTCGACTTCATGACAGCACGGGGATACACCTTGGTGCAGCCGCCATCGATGATGAACCGGCGCGCCTACGAGGGTGTGACCGACCTCGCCGACTTCGAGACGGTGATGTACGACGTGCAGCCGGACGGTTACTACCTGATCGCCACCAGCGAGCATCCGCTGACCGCGCTCTACATGGACGAGGTCATCGAACCGAGTCTGCTGCCGCTGAAGATGGTCGGCTCCTCACCCTGTTTCCGCCGTGAGGTGGGCGCCCACGGCCAAGCGGACAAGGGCATCTGGAGGGTTCACCAGTTCACCAAGATTGAGCAGGTCGTCATCTCGCACCCCGACGACTCGTGGGACTGCCACGAGGAGTTGCTCGCTAACGCCGTAGACATGTGGAACGCGCTCGGACTGCATTTCGAGGTGGTGAACATCTGCACTGGCGACATGGGCACCATCGCCGCCCGCAAGTACGACCTCGAGGCCTGGCTTCCCGGTGTCGGGGAGTACAAGGAGGTCGTCTCCTGCTCCAACTGCACCGATTACCAAGCGAACCGATTGCGTATGCGCTACCGTACGCCCGACGGCAACGCGGCCGTGCACACACTCAATTCGACGCTGGTGGCGACCAGTCGGGCGCTGGTGGCCATCGTGGAACAGTGCCAACTCGCTGATGGGAGGGTCTCCGTGCCCGAAGGGTTGCAGCCGTACATCGGTGGGCAGACTGTTCTGGAACCTTCCAATTGGTGACATTCATTTTCCAATTGAGAATCTTCTCTTTAATTCACTCACGTACGTCGACTCTGGAGTCGACACAAACCCATGCAAATCTTATCCATGCGATGCTGAAGCCACGCCCAATGCAGCCGTTCCGCTCCGCCATCGCCCAGCCCATCATTCTCCTGCTACTGATCTTCTCGGCACTCGCCCCGTTGGCCAACGGTGCAGTCGATTCTGTGACCGAACTGCCTGCCTCGCAACCGAGCATGTTCCGTTCAGGCGGCAATCAGATCAACCTCGACCAAGGTGAATGGCTGTCAGTCAGCAACGGAACCTACTGGGAGTATGCCCGGACAATCTCAACGGCGGAAGGTGTCGACATCCAAGGCAATGCCGTGACCTGGACGGCGGTCGGCGGGACTTTCCGCGGCGAAGCCCAATTCGGTGACACGACCCTGACACACAACCAGGATTTCGAGCGTACCTTCCTCGCCGTGCTCAATGACACAGGTAAGTGGGAATGGGCGATCGACTTCGGTGGAGACTCCAATGATGACTGGATGTCCTCGGTCGCCATCCTACCATCAGGCGAGGTCTACGTGGCCGGTATCCTGCACGGGGCCAGCAGCAGTGGAACCTTCGGTAATCTGACCCTCAATGAGACGGGCTCGTACCTTGGACTCGTCTCCTCCGCCGGCATCTGGCAGTGGGTGCTACCGCTATCGAACATCACCGTCGATGAGGTGCGACTCGACTCGCAAGGCAACCTGTTCGTCGCCGGCGCGGTCAACCCGGGAGGAGGTTTGCGGGTGCTGAACTGGACGGTCAACCAGTCAAATGCAGTCATCGTACTGAAGATGGATCCGTTCCAGAACTGGCTTTGGTACGCAACCTCGAACGCCGAGATGGCCGACCGCGCAACCGCCATCGACGTCGACGCCAATGGTGACGCGTACATCTGCGGATTCTACCAGGAGCGTACCCATTTCGGCCAGTACAACCTCTCCAGCGGTTCAGGTTCGTACATCTACGTCGCCAAGATGGACGGTGCCACCGGCATGTGGCTGTGGGCCAACCATGAGACCAGCGGTGGGTCCGGGTCCAATCGCTGCTACGGTATATCGGTCGACGATATCACCGGTGACGCCATCATCACCGGCAATCTACAGGGCGCAGCGACGATGGGTAACCGCATCACCTCAGTCGGTATCGGGGACTCCTTCATCGCCAAGATCGCCACCAATGGTTCGTGGGAATGGGCTGAGGAAGTAGGTGGACAGGGCAATGAGTACGGGTATGGAGTCGCCTACGGATGGAACCAGACAGCGATGGTGGTCGGCGCGTTCAGCGGCGACACCAATATCTCAGGGGTACAACACACCAACGCAGGAGGCTACGACGGATTCGCAGCGCTGTACAACCGACAGGGCTACCCAATCGACTCGTTCAGTTCCGGCAGTCCCTACTACGACCGGATCTACGCGGTCTCCACTGACGGGCACGGAGACTTCACCTTGGTGGGGCGCTACAACAATCAAACGCAACTCGCAGACCATTCACTGAATACCACCAGTTCGTCATCCATGTTCGTATGGCACATCTCACTCGACAGTGATGATGACGACATCATCAACAAGTTGGACAATTGTCCCGACCAGCACAATATTGGTCAGGATGATTTCGACTCCGACGGCCCAGGTGATGCCTGTGACCCTGATGACGATAACGACGGCATCCCTGACCAAGGAGACTTGTGCTCATTTGGTCTGACCGGCTGGACCTCAAGCAACATCACCGACCATGACTCGGACGGATGCCGCGACGGCGACGAGGATGACGACGACGACAATGACACCATCGTAGACCCAGACGATGACTGCGCTCGAGGAGACCTCGGTTGGACATCGAACTCCTCCACCACGGACCACGACTCCGATGGTTGCCAGGATTCCGATGAAGACCTAGATGATGATGACGATCTGGTCCTCGATGCTGCGGACCAATGCGAGCGAGGCGCGCTGAACTGGACCTCAGATGCGACCAGCGACCACGATGGTGACGGCTGCCGCGATGTCGACGAGGATGACGATGATGACGGAGACCATATTGACGACGGCGATGACGAATGCCGCCTCGGCATGACGGGATGGACTTCCTTGCGCTCATCGGACTGGGATATTGACGGCTGTCGCGACGTGGACGAGGATGACGATGATGACGCGGACTCGGTTCTGGATGTCGATGACGACTGCCTGATGAGCCGGGTAGAGTGGGTCTCCAACACATCCACCGACTATGACGGAGACGGCTGTGAGGACTCATACGAGGATGACGACAACGACAATGATGGGATCGTGAACCCGTTCGATGATTGCTCACCCGGTGAACTGGGATGGACCTCGACCGAGAGCACGGACCTCGACGGAGACGGCTGTCTCGACGAGACTGAGGATGATGACGACGATGGTGACACCATTCCCGACGTGTCCGACGACTGTCCGCGCGGGGAGAATCACTGGACCTCGAGCTCGAGTTCGGACATCGATTCAGATGGATGCCGGGACCACACCGAGGATCTCGACGACGACCAGGATGGTACCCTCGATGACGAAGACGGCTGTCCAAGGGAAATCGGAAATTCGACCGAAGGTTATCTTCCCGGGTGCCCGGACAGCGACGGTGACGGGTGGGCAGACAGTATCGATGCCTTCCCCGAGGACCCGACGCAATGGAGTGACAGCGACGGGGATGGATTCGGCGACAACGCGCTGGGCACCAATCCCGACGACTGCCCTGAGGTCGCGGGTGACAACACTACCGCGCCGATGCGCGGCTGTCCTCCTCCCGAACCACCTCCATTCATCCTGGACAAGGACAAACCTGACGACGGAAGTGAACTGGACAGCGAACAGTCAGGTCAAGTCCCTCAAGCGGTGATGATCCAGATCGCATGCGGAGTGCTGCTCGTACTCGTCCTGCTGCTAGGCCTCTCCTTCTGGTTGCGCAAGTCGCAGTCCTAGGCGACGACGCCCATCGAGCCTCAATGGTCACCGGCTGGTTCTATCTCGATGAGCAGCGCTCCCTGATCGACCTGCGCGCCAACATCGTGGGGGATGGCACTCACCCTTCCCGAGACGGCAGCACAGATGCGGTTCTCCATCTTCATCGCCTCCAGCACCATCAGAGCCTGCCCCACTTCGACCGAATCACCCACCGCGCACATCACCGCCAGCACCTTGCCTGGCATCGGGGCGGTCAGCCCCGCACCAGAGGTCGCGGCGCGGGTCGCGCCCGGCTCTGCAACTCGGATGCGCGAGACGTGACCATCGAAATGCACCCACCAGTCGTCACCGACCTTTGCCAGTCTGGCCTGTCGTCGATCGTCTCCTTGCACGAGCCAGAGTGTCCCAGAATCGTCGCCCGGCTCAACCGAGGACTGAGAGACATCGACCAACTCCCCGTCTCGGGTCGCTGATGACAGAATCAATCCGGCTCCTGAGCGCATCAGAGAGACATCCCAGCGAGATGCGTCGATGTCATCGATGAACGTCTCTCGCATGGCATCACCTCAGGGGAAACTCCTACTCAAGGTCAGGAACGGGTTGTATGGATCCGGTCCGAGGTCCTCTTCATCCATTGCATCCCCCGCAGAGGTGGTCACACCGCTACGGTGCAGGGCGAGTTGCTCGGCCGCTGCGGCGAGCATTACTGCAGCAGGTGGACGGGAGTCACGATGGGTGTCCGCGGACCATCCCTCAGGCCAGCAGCGGGAGATGAAATCGGTCGTTGTCTCGGCGGCAGCGAATCCGGGGTGCGACACCACATCGCCAAGGAATTCGATGTTCGTGGTCGCGCCGAGCACCACGAATCGCGACAAAGCCTGCGCCATCCTCTCGATGCAAGAGGACCGATCTTCTGCGTGTACCACCAGCTTCGCGAGCATCGGGTCGTAGTCGAGACTGACATCGTCGCCCTCCCGAACACCTGTGTCGATCCGGACCCCAGGACCGACCGGTGGGTCCCATACCACGAGTCTGCCCCCTGCGGGTAGGAACTGATTGGCAGGATCCTCGGCGTAGATGCGCGCCTCGATGGCATGTCCCGATGCTGAGATGTCGGATTGAGATATCGTGAGGGGGAGCCCTGCTGCGATGCGCAACTGTTCCTGAACGAGGTCGACACCGGTGATCATCTCGGTGACCGGATGCTCGACCTGTATGCGGGTATTCATCTCGAGGAAGTGGAACGAGCCATCTGCGGCGACGAGGAACTCGACAGTACCTGCTCCAAGATAATTGACGGCCCGGGCGGCCGCCACCGCGGCACTCCCCATCGCCTCGCGGGTCTCCTCATCAATCGCCGCGCTCGGCGCCTCCTCGACCACCTTCTGGTGCCGCCGCTGCACGCTGCACTCCCGCTCAAGCAGGTGGATGACGTTTCCATCGTTGTCAGCCAGCACCTGCACCTCGATGTGCCGCGGGGTCTCCAAGAGGGATTCGACATAGACCGTGCCATCGCCGAACGCCGACAGCGCCTCGCGCTGGGCTGCGACGTAGGCAGCGTCCAGCTCTCCCGCTGAATGAACGGTGCGCATTCCCTTGCCGCCACCCCCAGCGCTCGCCTTGAGCAGCAGCGGGAATCCGACCCGCGCCGCCAACTCCTGCAGCGCGTGCGTGCGCGCGGGCAGGTCGTCGGATTCCGAAAGTTCACCACCGGGGGTCACGGGCACGCCCGAGGCGCGCATCAGACGGCGGGCAGCCACCTTGTCACCCATCGATTCGATCGCGCTCGCCGGGGGTCCAATCCAAACAAGCCCGGCCGCCTCGATTGAATGAGCGAACTCAGCACGCTCTGAAAGAAAACCATAGCCAGGATGAATCGCATCGGCCCCCGTTGCTGCACAAGCGCGCATGATAGCCCCTATGGAGAGATAGGTAGCAGAAAGATCTCCTTCGAGCAGCACCGCCTCATCTGCCAGTTCCACATGCAGCGCGTTGGCGTCGCCGCGCGAGTGTACTGCGACCGTCTCCAGCCCTAACTCACGACACGCATGGATGACGCGGCAAGCGATCTCACCCCTGTTGGCCACGAGCACCTTGGAGAACGGTGACGGTGCACCCTCCTGCCACTCGAGTGCAGCCACCCGCACCGCCTCCGCCTCAGTCCTCGTCGTCGGCTCCGACGTACCAGGATGGCGTGCCGCCATCGAGGAACGCCGACAGACCGTCCTGACCCTCAGCGCTGCCGCGCATCTCTGAAGTCTTGTCGAGGGTCCACTCGCGCAACTCCTGGTCACTCCCGCTCCAACGGTCGAAAACAGCCACCAATCGCTTCGCTTCGGCGACCGCTGCGGGCCCGGTGCTGAGTATCTCGTCAATGACCACCTGTGTGGCTGCAGGGAAGTCGTCAACCGATCCGCACACCTCATCGACCATGCCGATGCGCAGCGCCTCTTCAGCATCAATGCGCTTCGCCAGCGTCGCCAGGCGACGGGTCTGGGCACTGCCGAGTCGGCGATGGA